>NZ_JCAKMW010000005.1:0-136433 GCF_059515805.1 Acinetobacter sp. CY05
CACTACAAACAACTTGATTTAGTTAACGCTAACGAACAAAATAGACGACTCAGATATATCCTGTTAATAACTCATTTGACGAAAGTTAGGCATTTATAAGACCTAATGAGTAAGCATCCAAGTTGTGCTGGCGACAATAGCAAGAGTGAACCACCTGATCCCTTCCCGAACTCAGAAGTGAAACCTCTTAGCGCTGATGGTAGTGTGGGGTTACCCATGTGAGAGTAAGTCATCGCCAGCTCATTATTCTAAAAATCCCCCCGATCATTGATCGGGGGGATTTTTTATATCAATATTAAAAGTGCTCATTAAGTATCTTATAATTTTTCAATAGATTAGGCTTGCTCTATATGTATGTCTCTATTATGCAGCTCTTACTAAGTGTAATGGTCTTAGCTTACAGTGCTGTATGTATAGCAGATGTGCGTCAACTTGAATTTGATCATAAAGAAAACACATCTCTCGATGGGACTTGGCATTATTTCCCGCATCATTTTTTAAAGAACTCTAAAAATGCTCCTAATATAAAGATTCACTTACCTAATTCTTTTCAAAAACTCGTGGGTCAAACTAGTCATCATGGCAGCTTTACACAGACTTTTCGTTTGCCCCAAGCTGCAGTTGGGCAGCCTATTGCTTTATTTTTACTTTATCAATATGGCGCATATGAACTTTATATTGATGATCGTTTAATGCTAAAAGTCGGCACAGTAGGTGATGCACAGCATCATGTTACAGAAATGGCGCCAAGACTACTTATATTCTCTGTAGATCAAGCTGTTGTGACCTTACGCTTAGATTTTTCTAGCTATCATCATATTCGCGGAGGTCTTGAAAACTCGATCGTGCTTGGCTATGAAGAGCCAGTGCGACGCCATTTTTATCAACATATTATTCCGGCGACTTGGGTAAGTGGTATGTTGGTGATGATTTCACTGTTTATGGCGCTCTTTGCAGTATGTCGTTTACGTCATCAAAAAAATATTATCGCTTTACTATATTTATCTTTATTTATTTTGTGCTTTAGTTTGCGTAGTTTCTTCGCGGTACCTTTTAGCTATACTTTATTTACTTCAATTAATTGGCTTTGGGGGACGCGGATTGAATATATATTGACAGGATTAATTAGTTTCTTTTTCCTCACCTATATTCGTTTAGCTTTACCTCATTTATTGCATAAAGCGATTTATGTTTTTCTAAGTTTTATTATCTTTGCCAATTTCTTGGTGGTTTTGACTCAATCCCCATTGGTTTTTCAAGATTTCTTTTTCAAAACTTTTATAGCCTCAATTTTACTTTTTATTAATATGCTTTATGGCGTTTATTATTCCTTTAAATCTAAAAATAAGTTCTCAAAATCTAATGCGTTAGCGATTAGTGTGGTCTGTTTAACTTTTATTCATGACTATTTACTAGGATTAAAATTAATAGATTCGGTTGAAATCGCATTTTATACCTCATGTATTTATTTTATTGTCGTGACTTTACAGTTGAGTCGCGATTATGCTTTACAGAGCGAACAGGCGATTGCTTATAACCAAGAGTTGGTACTTCTGAATCGTACCTTAGATCAACAAGTGGCAGAGCGGACGCATACAGTCATACAATTGAATGAACAATTAAAATTCCAATTAAAGCTGGATAGTTTAACCGGTGCTTATAACCGCTATGCTTTAAATGAAATGTTGCAGGATTATTTTTCTGGTCAAAAAAACAGCCATTATCCCATTGGCTTTTTTATGTTAGATGTGGATTTCTTTAAAAACTACAATGATGCTTATGGGCATCTTAAAGGTGATGAAGTACTCAAAAAACTGGTTCAAGCAATTGCTCAACAACTACCGGAAGGAGGATTTTTAGCCCGTTATGGTGGTGAGGAGTTTGCGATCATCGTGCCTAATATGTCCTTTTTTTACGCACAACAATTTGTTGAACAGTGTTTAGTTGCAGTACGTCAGTTAAATATCCCACATCAACATCGTTTAGATGATAAGCAGCATGTCAGTATCAGTATTGGGGGTGCCTTCATGCAATGCCAACAAGATTATCAAGATGCCGATAGTTTGATTCGCTGTGCTGATTTACGTCTTTATCAAGCCAAACAGCAGCGTGACTATGCTATTGTGAGCTAAACCAAATCTAAGATTGAGGTATGCATGAAATTAAATGCTTTTACACCTATCCCTGAAGATGATCAAGAGTTACATTTACCTGAATTGGTGTATTGGGCATCTTTAGGTGAGCTCAGTGAAGTTCAGCAGGCAGTGCAGCATGATGTAGATGTCAACACGACAGATGCTGAAGGGTATAGTGCCTTACATGCAGCAGCTGAAAATGGCCATTTAGCGGTGGTACAATTTTTGGTGAATCAAGGTGCAGATACAAATTATAAGGCACCCTATACGGCCTTAGAATTGGCTAAGATGGCAGGTCATAGTGAGATCGTAAACTATCTCAGTAAATTATAATTAAAAGCCCCATCATCCTGATGGGGCTTTTTGTATTAGGGTATGATTTAGGTATAACTCCTGTCGTACCTCACATTCCTGGTGCACAAACTTATTATTGTTGTTTTAGGTTTGGGAAACTTCCTGTCTCCTGATACATTGATCGTAAATAAATTTATATAGCGTGCATAGTGACTTAAAACTGCAAACTCTGTGCGTCTAAGCTTACAAAAAAAACCGCAACTGCGGGCTTTAGTGTTTAAGCGAACACCTGTGTTACTGCACCATACAAAATCCATAAAATCGCAATGGCAACAATCGGTTCCAAAACTTTAGACCATGCAGGTACAGCAGGCATAGCAACTTCGGCAACAGGGTGGTGGTCGTGATGATCGTTTTGGCTAACCATTTGATTAAACTCCTTTAGTGTAGTTTGCAATGATAGCTGTTCTTGCACCATTGGTTTAGAACCTTGTAGTTCTGTTAGTCTATTTGTTAACCAAACCCAATCATCGGCTTGGCCTGACAAATGTTCAATCTGTCCGCGAAACAGTTCGCGAAAGCCATCAACTCCAAAGCGCGCGGTATCTTCGAGTTGTTTTAACTCTTGTAGCTGTAAACTGACAATATCGGTTAATACGGGTTCTAATTGGTCTTTAGGTAGAGGGGATTGATTGTGTACAGAGGTGGTAAGGCGTCGTGCAACTTCTTGAATATAGAGTTGTTCTTGTGATTGGATCTCTTGATAGAGTTTGTTGTGATCTTCTCGCCACAGTGTAATTAACTTACCTAAGCTTAAAACATTTAAGTCATGTAATAAGTTTTCTTTCGTGGTTGGGTCATATTGCTGTAGAAGCTGAGGCTTTTGAATACTAATCTGCTCAGCAAAATATTGTACTAAATCAAAAGCCATTAGATTCTCCTTATTTAATCCAAGATACGTAGGCTTGGTTTTTTCTTGGGTTGTTGTTGCTCTTTTGTTTCTGATTCTACTTGAACTGCTGGAGTTTGAATATCGGCATATTCACTTGGGTCAAAGAATAAACCTTGACCATTTTCGCGTGCGTAGATGCCAAGTAAGGCTGCAAATGGTACATAAATATCACGAGATACACCGCCAAAACGTGCAGAGAAGGTAATTGCATCGTTACTCATATGTAACGCATGTACCGCATGAGGCACAATATTTAAAACAATTTGTCCATCTTGCACATATTCAGTTGGGACTAGGGTATGGGCAGCGGTGGCATCAACCAATAAGTAAGGTGTTAAGTTGTTGTCACAAATCCACTCGTAAATAGCGCGAGTTAGATAAGGACGAGTTGGTGTCACGTTTAGTTCTACATCAGACATAATAGACTCAATCAGTTAGGTTAAGAATTCACGATAGCGATTTTTTTCCTGCAAAGTGAGGGATTGAATAAATGCAGGTCGGCTAAATATACGTTGGCAATATAAGTGAATCGGGCGGCAATGCTGCTTTGGCAGTTCAATCCCCATGGCTTTTAGGCGCAGAAAAATGGGTGCTAGCATACAATCTAAGATGCTCAAGCTTTCCGACATAAAATAAGGAAAATGCTGGAATAAGGGCGTCAATGAAATCAGCATATCACTTAACTTTTTTTGAGCAGTTAGTTTGGCTTTGGCATCTAAGGTATCCGGATGACACAGCATGATGTCAGCTAAGCGTAACCAATCATTTTCAAAGCGCCATACGTATTGACGTTGCTCAGCACGTGGCCCGGGAG
Source organism: Acinetobacter sp. CY05 (assembly GCF_059515805.1). NCBI lineage: Bacteria > Pseudomonadati > Pseudomonadota > Gammaproteobacteria > Moraxellales > Moraxellaceae > Acinetobacter > Acinetobacter sp. CY05. The sequence continues at coordinate 4,196 of NZ_JCAKMW010000005.1, forward strand.
CATCGGCATAAAGTTTATTTTGACGATAACGATCATCTAGATATTCGGCAATAATCGTGGTATTAAATAATTTCAGCTCATTTTCAATTAGCATGGGCAAGCGATTATAAGGATTTAAGGTGGCAACATCTTCATCGCTATCATCGACCATAATTAAATGATATTTAATTTGTTTTTCAGCCAAAACATAACGAATCCAATGGCAGCGGAAATCATCACTATGGCTGTATAAGGTAATTCCCTGTATGGCTGGGTTTTCCAAGGACATAAACTACTAAGCTAAAATTGAAGAAATTAGGATACTAAAACCTGTGCCAAAAAGCACGTGACTCAGGCAAAGCACAACAAAAAATACCCAAGGAGAAGCAAAATGCTCAATATCATTTTTATTTTAAGCATGTTGATGATTGGTTTAGTCAATTATTATTTATTACGAGAATTTTGGTGCAGTAATGCTTATCAATAAACATAAAAAAAGCCTTGGGAATCCCAAGGCTTTTTTGTCCGATTCGGTAAACGAATTAACGTTTAGAGAATTGAGGACGTTTACGTGCTTTACGTAAACCAAGTTTCTTACGTTCAACTTCACGAGCATCACGAGTAACGAAACCAGCTTGACGAAGAGCAGGTTTTAAAGTTTCGTCAGAAGCGATTAGTGCACGAGTAATACCGTGACGGATCGCGCCTGCTTGACCACCAATACCACCACCTGAAACAGTGATGTAAAGGTCATACTTAGTTGTCGCTTCTAAAAGCTCAAGCGGTTGGTTAACAACCATACGAGCAGTCTCACGACCGAAGTATTGTTCTAAAGAACGGTTGTTAATTACGAGTTTACCAGTACCAGCTGATAGGAAAACACGTGCAGTTGCGGTCTTACGGCGACCTGTACCATAGTTAGTAGCCATGTGCTGTATCCCTTAGATGTCCAAAACTTGTGGCTGTTGAGCAGCGTGTGGATGCTCAGTACCAGCGTACACTTTCATTTTTTTGATCATTGCGTAACCAAGAGGACCTTTTGGTAACATACCTTTAACAGCTTTTTCTAAAACTGCTTCAGGTTTGTGCGCGATTAACTTTTCAAAGTTAGTTTCGCGGATACCACCAGGGAAACCAGTATGGCGATAGTATTTCTTGTCAAGTGCTTTTTTACCAGTCACTTGGATTTCTTCAGCATTGATTACAACGATATAATCGCCAGTGTCAACGTGAGGAGTATAAGAAGTTTTATGCTTACCGCGTAAACGACGAGCGATTTCAGTCGCAAGGCGACCTAAAGTTTTGCCAGAAGCATCAACAACGTACCAGTCGTGTTGAACTTCAGCTGGCTTAGCGCTGAGAGTTTTCATTAAACCACTACCTATTATAGTTGGTTTGGACTATGGAATCTGTCCAAACTAAAGGAGACGCGATTCTATACCAATCTGTACGGAACCACAATGAAAATTAAAATTTCAAGCGGCATATTCTATAGCGAAACTTGAAGGAGTGCAAATATTAAACAATAAATGCTGCGGTTTTTTTCAGCAATTTTAAACAATTGAACAAAATGCTAACTAGAAAATCTCGATATAATAAAGCCAAACTAAGTCGCGAGAATAAACATGCTGCCTTTATATGTCACCAGTGGTGAAGCTGCGGGGATTGGTCCTGATATTTGTTTAAGTTTAGCCAATCGTGTGGATGAGCGACCGATTGTGGTATTGGCAGATCTTAATATGCTAAACAGCCGTGCGCAGAGCTTAAAACTTGATGTCAAACTCATTGAATATCAAGGACAAACTGAGTCATCACAACGAGGTGAACTTTATGTTGAGCATGTTGCGCTGGCAGAAGAGGTGGTTTTAGGGCAATTAAATCCAAAAAATTCAGCCTATGTATTAGAACAATTACGCCGCTCGGCGGACTATGCTATGCAGGGTAAAAGTGTGGGTGTGGCGACAGCACCAGTGCAAAAATCAGTGATTAACGATGCAGGTATTGCTTTTAGTGGACACACCGAATATTACCAAGAATTTGCAGGTGTGCCGCGTGTCGTGATGATGCTTGCCACTAAAACTTTACGTGTCGCACTCGCGACCACGCATTTACCCTTACGTGCTGTGCCTGATGCCATTACGCCAGAGCGTTTGCAGCAAGTGATTGATATTTTAATTCACGATTTAAAATCAAAATTTAAAATTGATGCGCCAAAAATTTTAGTCTGCGGCTTAAACCCACATGCAGGGGAAGATGGCTATTTAGGCATGGAAGAAATTCAAGTGATTAATCCTGTGCTTGAAAGCTATCGTCAAGAGGGTATTAATATGAGTTTAAGTTTGCCTGCTGATACCTTATTTACCCCAGAAAACCTAAAAGATGCCGATGCAGTTTTAGCGATGTATCACGATCAGGGCTTACCTGTGTTAAAATCACAAGGCTTTGGTGAAGCCATTAATATTACCCTCGGCTTACCGTTTATTCGTACTTCTGTTGATCATGGCACAGCACTCTCCCTCGCAGGCACGGGACTGGCAAAAAGTTCCAGTTTGCATGTTGCTGTTGATTTAGCCTTAGATCTTGCTCGTCACTAATTCACGTTGGAATTCTTATATGTATCAAATTAATGCCTTAAACCCAAAAGATGAAGGGCATCACACGCGAAAGCGTTTTGGTCAAAACTTTTTACATGACCAACGTGTAATTGCCAAAATCGTGCGCTCAGTCAATCCGCGTACGGGTGACAATATTGTGGAAATTGGCCCTGGTCTTGCAGCGTTAACTTCACCGTTGATTGGTGAATGTGATGCTTTAACGGTGGTTGAGCTGGATCGTGACTTAGCGGCAGGTTTACCGGGTCGTGTACCGTATCCTGAGCGTTTAACCATTATTGAAACTGATGCATTAAAATACGACTTTACCGAATTATTTGAAGAAGATCGTCCATTACGTGTGGTAGGTAACTTACCTTATAACATCTCGACACCTTTGTTATTCCATCTCTTAGAATTTGGTAACAAAGTTAAAGACATGCACTTTATGTTGCAAAAAGAAGTGGTGGATCGTATTACGGCATCGCCAAATACCAAAGAATATGGGCGTTTGTCGGTGATGATTCAATATTACTGCAAACCGACCTTCTTATTTGAAGTGCCACCGGGTTCATTTAATCCACCGCCAAAAGTGACTTCTGCGGTATTCCGTTTAGAACCCTACGATGCGAAACCGATTGTGGCAAAAAATGAAAAAGCGCTGGCACGTTTGGTATCACATGTGTTTACCCAACGTCGTAAAACCCTGCGTAACAGTTTAAAAGGCATGTTGGCAGAAGATGGTTTTGAACAAGCGGGCGTTGATCCTATGGCACGTCCAGAAACCTTAACTTTGGCACAATTTGTGGCATTGTCGGATCAAATGGTGGGCTAAATGGCAGGTTATAACTATGTGATTGGGGATGTGCAAGGTTGCTTTGAAGCACTCAAAGCACTCCTTAAAGAAATTAAATTTGATGTGGACCAAGATTTTATTTGGTTTGCAGGCGATTTAGTGGCACGTGGTGAAAACTCAGTCGGTGCAATCCGTTTTATTAAAAAACTGGTCGAGCGCGGTGCAGCTGCAACCGTGCTTGGCAATCATGATCTGAATTTATTGGCTGTGGCGCGTGGCATTAAAGCCATCAATCCGAAAGATCATATTGATGATGTGATTCATGCCTTAGAAAGTGATGATTTGATTGATTGGTTGCGTCGTCAGCCCTTATGTTTATTTCCAAATGAACATACGGTGCTTACTCATGCGGGTATTCCATGCAATTGGACCGCCGAGCAAGCAGTACAATATGCCAAAGAAGTTGAAGCGGTCATTGCTCATGATGACTTTGCCGTGGTAGATGCTTTCTTAAGCGAGATGTATGGTAAAACTCCTGATCTTTGGTCAGAAGATTTACAAGGTCATGCGCGTTTACGCTGCATTACCAACTATTTAACCCGTATGCGTTTAACCGATGCAGAAGGGCGTTTAGAGTTTAGCTTTAAAGATAGTTTAGACGACCCAATGCCTGAGGGCTTTCAACCGTGGTTTGAGTTTGAGTCACAAGCGACACAAACGCATCAGATCATTTTTGGACACTGGGCTGCTTTACAAGGCAAAACTATCTCCGACAAAATTCAAAATGTCGATGGTGGTTGTGTATGGGGCAATCAATTGCTTGCTTATCGCTTAGAAGATCAGCAGATCTTTAGTGTGGATAATCCTTGCACCTAAATAAAACAGCCTGCTTGATGCAGGCTTTTTTTATTTGAGTAATAAAATAAAACTGGGTAGCCAAACTGCGGTAAATACTGCATTGACCGCCATGCCAAACGCAGCGTAACGACCTGCCACAGGGCCACGTTGCCATGCTTGCGCCGTGCCAATGGCATGCGCAGCCAAACCTAAGGCCAGTCCTGAAGCACGTTCATCTTTAATATTGCGTAAAATAATAGAAGAAAATGCCGCGCCAATCGTGCCAGATAAAATCACAATTAAAATTACCAAGGTCACAGGTGAATGCAATAGCTCAGCAATATTAATAGCAATCGGTGTAGTCACTGCACGCGTGGCAAAGGCCATGATGGTCGGCTCAGCCATATGCAACAAATACGCCAAGCCCATGGGTAGTGCCACCGCACTTAAACTGGCAAACACTAAAATACCCAACATGGCTTTTAAAGGTAAGTCATCATAGCGCATTGCAGCTAAAGGAATTGCTAAAGCCACGGTAACATAACCGAGTAAATGGCTAAAAATACTGTTCATATCGCTGTTATAGCGTTCATAAGGAATGTCTAAAATGAGCAATAAAGCAATCACAAGAAACATGCCAATCACTAAAAGTGGCACTTGCGGCAGGCGTTTATTAATCGGTTTAGCTACTAAATACGCCACTAAGGTGAGAATAAAACCAGTTAATACACTCAACATGTTATTCTCCTAAAGCCACTTTTTGGCCATTTTGGCATATACCCAAAGCGGGATTAAAGTGCTGAGCACCAACACCAATAAAAATACTGGAATCTCTGCGCCCATATGCACTAAGGCAATCAGCGAACCTGCACAAATCGGTAAAAAAGCAAAACCACTTTCTTTCATGATTTTATTATTGGTATCGACAAGGCGTTGTGGTAAGCCTTTAGTTGTGCGCCAAATGGCCAAAACCAGCAGTAGGCTTAATAAACCGCTAAGATTGCCCAGTTCTGGATGACCCCATTGCCCACATAACCATACTGCGCTTTCACGGAAAATAATAATCAGGGAAATGGTGCCAATCCAAGCAGGCCAGTCGATCTTGTTCAATCCTTGCATCGTCGCTTGTGCCTAAGTTTTATACGATAAGTTTCATCTTTTAACCGATTTAAGGTTTGATTTCAAACTCTTCTAACGTTCTTTGAAATTGTTGGGCTTTTTCGCCTAAAATTTCATCAATTGGTAAATGTGCTTGCTTAATCAGTTGTTCCAGTTTGGCTGGCGCCATGGCAACATGTAGATGTAAATTACCTTCATCATCATAATGTTCTTGATGGATGACATTTAAATTATACAACTGGGTGCGTAATTTACCGTAAGCAGGTTTTAACACCAGCTCAAAACTTTGTAATTGACCCATTAAGCATTCTTGCACGGCTTGCTTGAGTAAATCGAGTCCCGCAGCACTATGCGCTGACACATAAACCCGTTCAGGTTGATGTGGTTTGGCATAAATAATTTTCGCCTCTTCACCACTTTGGTCAATTTTGTTATACACGCGTAAAATGGGGGTATCCACGCCAATTTCTTTGAGCACTTTTTCTACCGCTTCAATTTGCTCATGCATGTCGTGACTGCTTGAATCAATGACATGCAAAATTAAGTTGGCTTCTAAAGTTTCTTCTAAAGTGGCTTTAAAAGATTCAACCAGTGAGTGCGCCAAATTACGCACAAAACCTACGGTATCGGCCAAGACTAAAGTGCCAATACCATCCCAATCAAGGCGACGCAAAGTCGGATCGAGTGTGGCAAACAGTTGATCGGCTGCATACACGTCGCTATGTGCTAAGCGGTTAAATAAGGTCGATTTCCCCGCATTGGTATAACCGACTAAAGACACAGTAGGTACAGCCGCCTTTTGCCGTGCGGCACGACCTTGAATCCGGGTTTGACGGACTTTATCCAGTTTGGTTTTAAGCTGGGTCATACGCACTTTAAGTAAACGGCGATCGGTTTCGAGCTGGGTTTCACCCGGACCACGTAAACCAATCCCGCCTTTTTGACCATCTAAGCCTAAACGACCACCCACCAAACGTGAGGAAAGATGCGCCAGCTGCGCCAATTCAACTTGTAATTTACCTTCAAAGGTACGCGCACGCTGCGCGAAAATATCTAAAATAAGTTCGGTACGGTCAACCACACGGCATTGCACCACACGTTCTAAGTTACGTGCTTGGGCGGGGGTTAAGGCATGGTCAAAAATCACCAATTCGGCTTCTAATGCTTGGACACGTTCGGCAATTTCTTCGGCTTTACCAGAGCCGACAAATAATTTGGCATCCGGACGCAGGCGCTGTACCTGAATATGTTCGACAACTTCAGCTCCTGCAGATTTGGCCAGCAATGCAAATTCAGCACTGTCTAGATCATCCAACATCTGTACAGCAACACTGACTAAAATAATACGTTCACTCTGCGCAGGCGCGAATTCTTCCACTCGATTCTCTTATGAGCATATAAACTTCTATTCTAGGGCAAAGCAGCAAAAAAGGACAATTGCTTAAGGCAGCAAAAGCGTATGCAAACATTTAGCAAATAATAAAATAGCGCCTAAATACAAAATAGAAAAACCGACAATGAGCTTGAATAAGGCCAGCGGCTTAAAGGTATGCACCCGAGATTCGATAGGCTGCTTTTGCATAATTCGTGTACTCAATCTGAACAAACGATAAGCGCAGTGTAGGCAATTCAATTTCAAGATGAAAATGGGATTTTTTAATCTTGTTCTTCGGTTTTTATGATTGAAGGGTATAGAATGCCAAGCGAGGTTAGCATGAGCAAGCATTGGATGAAGACAAGCCCTGTGGCGTTAAAGCCAAAAACTGTGTTAGATAAATTTTTTTTATACAGCAAAAAATTAGTCTCAGGTGTAGCCAGTATTAGTGAAGGTTACTATTTGGTCTATCGTCATGGTTTGTACAAGCAGCCGAATAATCCGCAAAATACCCGTTACGTGCAGCATTTTTGCCGTCAATTATGCCGTGTGTTTAATATTGAAGTAAGGGTGCATGGTGATATTCCGCGTACGCCTGCTCTTTGGGTGAGTAATCATATTTCCTGGTTAGATGTTGCAGTGCTAGGTTCTGCAGCACGGGTATTTTTTTTGGCCAAAGCCGAAATTGAGCGATGGCCTTTGATTGGTAAATTGGCCAAAGGCGGCGGTACCTTATTTATTCAACGTGGTTCGGGTGACTCAATTAAAATTCGTCAGCAAATCGCGACCTTTTTAACCCAAGATATTCCAGTGTTATTTTTTCCAGAAGCCACCACCACTGACGGCAGCAAAATTAAAAAAATTCATGGTCGTTTGCTGGGTGCAGCCATTGAAGCAGGTCAGCCGGTACAAATTTGTTTAATTTGCTATGTCAATCAAGACGGTCAGCTCGACCAAATTGCACCGTATGTGGGTGAAATTAGCTTTGCTGAACATGTTAAACGTGTACTAGAAATGCCAAAAGTCACTGCGCATTTAATGGCGCTGCCAAGCATTGAAGTGACAGGACATAGCGTGGACAGCTTGACTCAAGTGGTGAGCCAAGCCATGCAGCAGGGTCTAATCGAATTGCAAAACAAGGCTTTACATTAAATTTTCAATGGGCAACCAAGAAATCATTTTCAAGCCAGCCTTTTGCCACCATTTAATTTTGGGTTCTTTATGGAAAGTTTTAATGTTGCCATTGCTATGTTTGACTTTCCAATTGATTTGATTATTGGCGTCTAAAACCAGCTTATAGGCATATTTAGATAAATTTTGATCCATGGTGTGATGCACAGCACGCGCTAAGCTTGGACTATTTAAAATCACGCCAATTTCACTGTTATATTTGACTGAACGTGGATCAAAATTAAATGAGCCAACAAAAACCTGTTTTTCATCTAAAGCCATCAGTTTGGCATGCAAACTAGAACGGCTTAGCCCCTTTAAACTCACCTCTGATTTTTTGGAAATTTCGTTGGTATTTTTATTTAAGTTTTCAAATTCAGGTGCAGATAAAAACTCATACAACTCAACATTATTTTTAAGCAAATCATGACGATATTTGGCATAAAAAGCATGTACCAAAGCCACATCATTGGCTTGATAAGAGTTGGTTAGTACGCGAACTTTGACCCCATCTTGACTGAAATCTTTTAGCAAAGTCGCCCCGCTTTTTTGCGGGACAAAATAGGCTGAAATAATATCGACACTGCTGGTGGGCTGTTCTAAATGTTGGCCCAATTGCGCATATAAATATTCATCCTCAGCAGCCAAAGCTTTAATTTTATTGGGTGGATCTTTAACGACGGTCGCTTCGACCCAATTGAGTTGAATATCATTTTCCAGCCATTGCTCAAATGCACCCGAGCGTGCAGCCAAATCCAGATAATTTTGAACCGTCGCAAGTTGCGAATGCTCTGCCACTTGCTGTTTTAAGTTATAAAAATCCAATTGGTATTTTTGAGGATCAACTAAATTTACTACAGGATAGGCATAATCATCATTCCAGTATTCATCAAAGGAATGAATGATTTCATCTGACGCTGAACCGACCAACAGCACATCGACATCAGAGAATTGATAGTTGTCGCTGACGTTATAATATTGGTTACTCATATTACGCCCGCCAATTAACGCCAATTGGTTATCCACAATAAAACTTTTGTTGTGCATACGGCGGTTAATTCGTTTTAAATCAAGGGCAATGTCTAAAGTGCGCAGATAACGGAAGCGATACGGGTTAAATAAACGCACCTCAATATTGGCATGTTGATCGAGGGCCAAATAAATGCCCTGCATCTTTTTAGAGTTATTATCATCAATCAATAAACGCACTTTTACGCCACGCTCTGCAGCACGAATAATGGCATCTAAAGCCAAGGCGCCAATTTTATCGTTATCCCAAATATAATATTGCAGATCTAAGGTTTTTTCGGCCTTTTCAATTAAACGTAGACGGGCTGCCAATGCTTCCAATGGATCAGGCAACAGATGATAGCCGGTTAGCTGCGGATATTTTTCACGTAAAGGTAAAACAATCTGCGCCAAACTGGTTTGATCGGTTGGGGTATCAAAGGCATATTCAATTGGCTGTTGGGTATTTTTAGGCAAAGTCGAACATGCAGGTAAGCCAATTAGCGCGCAAAGTAGCACACTGAGCGTCGTGTGTTTAAAGCCAAAGCGAGAATGGGCAGGAGTGGGCATAGTAAGATCAAAGCAAAAAATAGCGTTTGAGTATAATTGCCAGCTGTGAAAAGATAAATAAAATTTATGGTGATGTGGTTTATGAACGCTTTGAATGTATTTTATGTGCTATTTACCTTGCTCGCGCTCTGGGGGATTGCCCAAGCATGGCTGAGTCAAACGCGCACAGAAACCATTCATCCGGTGAAAGCCTTTATTCATTTATTGGCCTTTTATTTATCTTATTTACTGTGGCCGTTGTGGATCTTTAGCATCTATGCAGGCTTTTACGATATTTTCTCGCTGCATCAAAGTATTTTTGTGTTTCTTTTGAGCAGTGTTTTAATTTATGCGCGTTTTATCGAACCGCATATGGTGTTGGTCAAAACCTTACATTATCAATTTAATCCGCAAAAGCCATTTGCACGTCCCGTACGCATAGCCTTAATTGCTGACTTACACATTGGTTTGTTTTCTGGGCATGAACGTCAACTCAAAATTATTGTTGATAAAATTAATCAGCAAAACCCAGATTTAGTAGTGGTAGCAGGTGATTGGACCTATGAGCCCGAAAACAAACTCAGCGATGAACTAAAAATTTTACAACAGATTCAAGCGCCCATTTATTCAGTCACGGGCAATCATGATGAGCAATACCCAGGCCCACCGATTCAGCAGTTGTTAAGTGATGCCTTAAGCAATAACAATGTGATTGATATTGAGAAAAAAATTGTAGAGTTTGATGAGTTTCGTTTAATTGGAGTAGGCGATCTTTGGGCTGGTAAAGCGGATATGCGTAACTTGCCTGACTTGCCGCAAGATAAACCGTTTATTCTACTGTCGCATAATCCAGATACTGTAGAGATGGTGCCTGAGCTGGGTATACGTCCTTTAATGCTGTCAGGACATACCCACGGTGGTCAAGTGGAGTTGCCGTGGGTTACAGACTACGTGATGAAAAAGGTCTCTATTTTAGGCCATAAGCGTGGTCTGTATCAGCATGCGCATGCAGATGTTTTTGTGACCGTGGGTACTGGCATGGTAGGGGTACCATTTCGTTTTCGTGTACCCCCAACCATTGATATTATTGAAATTTCTTAACCAAAGATAAAACCTAGGATGATCACCAATACTAAAATGACAATGGCGACCAAGATCCGTTTTTTCTTGATGGGATTTTCTTTGGCTAAGGCTAAACTAGGCTGTGTAGTTGAATGTGTAAAAGCGGTTTGATTGAGATTCACATGACTGGTGCTAGATGGGGGCAAGCTGCTTGGTAGAGTCAGATCATTGAGGTGGGCAAACTCAATTAAAACGGTTTCTGCTTGGGCTTCAGAAAGATTAAGCTGTTGTTGTAGCAGTTGTTTGGCTGTCGCAATCTGATGATCGTCAAGCAGGAGAATAAGTTCTGTAATTTGTTGTTCAGTCAATTGATCAATTATAGGGTTCATGCTGCACACTCTTCTTGGGGCTTTCTCTTATTTAAGAGTAATACAGTTGTTTTATATTGCAAATAAAAAACCAGTGCCTAAGCACTGGTTCTTCAGATGAATGAATCAAATTTAAACTTGGTTGTTGACGTCATCGTGTTTGGTTTCACGAATTAATAAGAACGCCAGTAAAGATAAAATTGATGCTGCAGTTAAGTAATATCCCACTGCTTGTAAACCATATTCAGTCGCAAGCTTGGTGGCAATTAACGGCGCAAAAGAAGCACCAAAAATACCCGCAAGGTTAAAGGTAAGCGCAGAACCGGTATAACGTACTGAAGTTGGGAAAATTTCTGACAATACGGTACCAATTGGACCGTAGGTTAACCCCATAATCGCCAAACCAATACATAAGAAGATAAACACAATCAAGGTGCTACCAGACTCAAGCATATCGGCAAAGAAAATACCAAAGATGGCAGAGATTAAACACACCGCAATAGAGGTGGCTTTACGACCAAATTTCTCAGCAAATATCGCAGATAATGGAATAAATGCAGCAAAACAAAGCGTAGCGACTAATTGTAATTGTAAGAATTCTTCACGTGTATAACCTAATTCCTTGGTACCCCATTGCAATGCAAATACTGTGGTTAGGTAGAACACTACGAAGGTACAAATGGCAGCAATCGTCCCCAAAATTAACATTGGAGTATGCTTTTTAAAGACTTCTACAAAAGGAACGTTTACTTCTTTTTGTTTATTCAATACTTTTTGGAAGGCAGGGGTTTCATGCAATTTTAAACGAATCCATAAACCTACAATGACCAATAAAGCACTAGAGATAAATGGAATACGCCAGCCCCAAGCCATAAAGGCTTCTTCAGACATAAATGCGCCTAAAGTTAAGAATGAGCCTGTAGCCAAAATAAAGCCAATGGGTGCACCTAATTGTGGGAACATACCATACCAAGCACGTTTACCTTCAGGGGCGTTTTCAGTGGCCAATAAGACCGCACCTGACCATTCACCGCCTAAACCTAAACCTTGACCTAAACGGCAAAGTGCCAGTAATAGTGGAGCAGCAATACCAATTTGTGCATAGGTCGGTAATAAACCAATACATACTGTAGAGATACCCATGGTCAACAGTGCAGCGACCAAGGTGGCTTTTCGGCCTATTCGATCGCCTAAGTGACCAAAGAGTGCTGCACCAATCGGGCGGGCAATAAAGGCAATGGCAAAGGTAGCAAGCGATTGAATCGTTGCTGTCATTGGATCTGTACTGGTTGGGAAGAACAGATACGGAAAGATAATCACGGCCGCAGTGGCATAGATATAAAAATCGAAGAATTCGATTGTGGTACCCACGAGACTCGCAGTCAATACGCGGAATTTTGAATTTGGTGCTACTTGTTCTTGAGATGCAGCTGATGATGACGCCATGTTGGACCTTACACTTACTAAAAATAAATAAACTTAGTTTTAAAAGCGTAATCTTTTTAAAAAAGGCGTAATTTTTTAAAAAAACAACGGGGACCACTTCAATTCGTCTCGCTCAGGGTCACTGAAATGAAGAATGAAGAGGTTAAATCACGTAAAGATAGATCGCAAGGAATTGTGATCCTGCGCCTAACAATACAAAAAAATGCCAGATAGCATGGGTGTATCTTACCCGTTTTAGAGCATAAAACAATGCACCCACCGTATAAGCTAAGCCACCTGCGATGAGTAAGGTTAAACATTGAGCAGATAAAAACTGCTGCATATCATCCATCACCAACAGTGCCAACCAGCCCATGGTTAAGTAAGAAAACAAAGAAATCTTTTGAAAACGGTGGATAAAAATCAGTTTAAATGCAGTGCCAATTAGTGCGATCACCCATAGTGCAATGAGTAACATTTTGGCTTTTAGGGTAGGCAAAGCAATAGCAAGAAATGGAGTATAAGTTCCTGCAATTAAATAATAAATTGCGGTGTGATCAAGCTTTTTATACCAAAAACGTCGTGTTTCAGTTTTGGCCATATGATATAAGGTTGACGCAGAAAACAGTAAAATCATACTGCAACCGTAAACCAGTAAAGCTAACCATTGACCAGTTGGTAAATATGAGCCTTTGATTAACATCAAGATTGTAGCAATTAAGGAAAATGCAGCGCCAAGGCCATGGCTCCAGACGTTTAAATTTTCTTCTTTTGCATCATAATTTTTTAAAAAATCGGCGTGCATTGCAGCCTCGATAATAAAAGTACACTTGTATAATAATTCAATTTTGCTTTTCGCGTAAGACAACCTTAAAATTTAACAGTCATTTTTTTAGGTTTTGCCCATGTCTCCTGTCAATCCAGAGCAGCAGTTTCTTGTCGCATGTTTAGATGCCATTCAACAGCAGCAGCTTGAACGCATTATCTTTAGCCAATATAAGGGTCCAATTGAAAACTTAGAAAAAATGACCCTGCGCGTCATTGAGCTGCAAAATGTGCCCACTTTAAGCTGTTTGTATCGTTACAAAACCCAAGACGTCACCAAAAATTATCCTCTAGATGAGGCAGAGGGCTTGCTAGCAGAATTGTTGGCAGATTGTAAGCAAGCCAATTTATTTAGCTTAACAGGCGAGACACAACTGAAAAAAAATAAGAAAAAAGCCATGCTGACGCAAAGCAAGATTAAGCCTGTACTGAAAGCCCAGCCACAAGGGCATGATCGTGCCAAACAACGCTTTGTTGATCAAGATAGCCAATTCTTACAACATTTAGGGATTACCGATGCCAAGGCACAAGTGATTCCTAGCATGGCGCGTAAATGGAAACAAATTAATAAATTTGTAGAGATTTTTGCAGGTGCACTCGCACAAATTGATACCACACAACCTTTGCATGTCGTAGATTTTGGCTCAGGCAAAGGTTATCTAACCACGGCCTTATATGATTACACCGCCAAGACCTTGCAAACACCTTTTGTGACAGGGGTGGAGCTTAATCCCAAAATGGTCGAGTTTTGTCAAAATGTGGCAACGCAATCGGGCTTTCATCAACTTGGCTTTTTTCAAGGGGATGTGCGCACTTATGCACCTGAGAAATTAGACGTGATGATTGCACTACATGCCTGTGATGTGGCGACTGATTTTGCCATTCATAGCGGGATTCGTTTAAACGCAAAAATTATTATGTGTGCGCCGTGTTGTCACAAAGAATTACGCCCACAATTACACAGTCCAACAGTGTTACAACCGATGCTGCAATTTGGCATTCATGCGGGTCAACAAGCAGAAATGCTTACAGACACTATTCGTGCTTTATTACTTAAAGCCTATGGCTACGAAACCAAAGTGTTTGAATTTGTTGCGCTTGAGCACACCAGTAAAAACAAAATGATTTTAGCCACCAAAGCCAAAGACTTTACTGCACCCGATCAAGCGGTATTAGCACAAATTCAAGCCTTAAAAGACATGTATGGTATTCAAAAGCATTCCTTAGAGTTATTGCTAAATGATCAATGGGATCAACAAGACATTGGCTGTAAATGCTAGGAGTGTGGCATGGATAATATACAGATTATGGCAGGCACTTGGCTTGAATTGCAGCAAGATGCCAAAAGCATTCGTGAGCAGGTATTTATTGTTGAGCAACACATTGCGCCTGATGATGAATGGGATGAATTAGATGCCGTCTCAACGCATTTTGTGCTGTATCAAGACCAACAAGCGCTTGCCACTGCGCGTTTGTTAGCCGATAACAGTATTGGACGTGTAGCAGTGCTCAAATCTGCGCGTGGGCAGGGTCTCGGTGAGACATTGATGCGCTATGTGATGGACTATGCCAAGCAACAAGGTCGTTTGAGCGTACATTTATCGTCACAAGTCCATGCCATGGCGTTTTATCAGCGCTTGGGCTTTATTGCAGAAGGTACAGAATACCTCGACTGTAATATTCCACACATGAGGATGCGTTTAGTGTTCTAAATAAAAAAGGCAAACCTTAAGTTTGCCTTTTTTGATGTTTAACAATGTATTAGTGACCGTGATTGCCTTCTGCATGCGACATATTCATGTTGGCATGTTGCTCGGCACTCATGCCATGCTCTTCAGCCGTCATGCCCTGTTCAGTGGCCGTTGACGCAGCTTGGCTAGCATCTTGTTTCATAGTTGGTGCATTTTTAAATGCATGTTGCTGATGGCTTTGGTCTTTATTTTGCTGACTTGGCATATACTCAGGATCATTTTCCATTGCTAGATAGAAGATACCTAAAAAGATAATACTAAGAATAAAAGCAACAATCAGCGCTTTCCAGCCCCAAAAGGTTTTTTCTGGAGGAGTTTCATGCATAACGGCACTACCCAACGAGGAGATTAAACAGAGAATAGATGTTACTTTATAACATGAAATCAGTAGAAAAAGTATAAAAAAAGCCCAAGACAAGGCTTGGGCTTTTGATGATTTTGGGATTAATGATAACCGTGTAATTGACGGTATAAACCAGGGGTAACACCTGTCCACTTTTTAAAGGCACGGTGGAAGGTACTGGTTTCACTAAAGCCGACTTGCTGCGCCACATCTTCTAGGGTCAGTCTTGGATTGAGCAACAAATGAATCGCAGCATCGCGGCGTAGCGCATCTTTGACCCCTTGGTAGCTCTTACCTTCGGCAGCCAAACGACGACGTAGAGTCTGTGGTGATAAATACAACATGGACGCCACGTCATTTAAGGTTGGCATCTCTTCGCCAATTTGGCTCTTTAACACATCACGAATACGTGAAGTTAAAGAATGGGTATTTTTAAACTTCACCAATAAGTCGGCAGGCGCAGTTTTTAAGAAATCTTCTAAAGTTTCACCAGTTTGACGAATCGGCAATTCTAAATAATCTGCGGCAAAGGTAATCTCGGTACGTGCAGCGTCAAATTTCATCACAGGGGCAAAGAACAGCGCATCGTATTCATCGGCATGACTTGGGCGTGGATAGTTAAAATGCACACGCTCCAAAGGAAGCCGACGATCAATCAACCATGCTGCTAAGCCATGCCAAATCATCAGCATACTTTCGGTAATATAGTGATCAGGATCGGCATCTTTAGGCACTAAAGGCACCAAACGTGCTTCGTGTTTATCGCGTTCTAAAGTGACACACCATTCATCACCAAACAATTTATAAAATTGTGTTGAGAGCTCTAAAGCATCACCTAAGGTTTTAGCATGCACAATCAACTGACACATAATGGCAAAGCTACCCAAACGACGAATATCTTGGCTAAAACCAATATGTTCATCTTGGGTCACCATCCACAGCATTTTCACAAAGCGGGTGTACTGTTCAGGTGAAATACGGGCTTTGGGTTGGCGTAGTAGTTCAGCTTCAATTCCCACATGCGATAACAAAGTTTCTACGTCCATCCCAAGACGTTTTACCCCAGTGAGTGCGGCATTGACAAAGTGGATACTAATGGTATCTCGACTCATGTTAAATTCTTCAGTCTCTCTTGTATTCACTTACTGTTGACCTAATGATGCTTAATCTCAATAACTTACATGGTAAATTGCCGAAACGATCAAGGTAAATGGCTGAACATGACATTGTGCAGGCTTGTTTTTTTGCATAGTATGCATAAAAAATAAGCAAAACAAGAGTAAAATCACACCATGTCAACTTTATTACATAGCCTCAAAGTTTTAGATTTTTCCACCTTGCTGCCTGGTCCATTTGCCAGTTTATATTTAGCTGATTTAGGTGCTGAAGTGGTGCATATCGAATCATCAACCCGAATTGATCTGATGCGTGTACTGGAGCCTTTTGCCAACGGTCAAGCCACAGCGCATAGTTACTTAAACCGCAATAAGCAATCGATTGCTCTAGACCTTAAAGACCCTGCCAATATTGCACTTATTAAAGAAAAAATTAGCCAATACGATATTGTAATTGAACAATTTCGCCCTGGGGTGATGCAGCGTTTAGGCTTAGATTACGCGAGCTTAGCTGCCATTAACCCACGTTTGATTTATTGCTCAATTACCGGTTATGGACAAAGCGGACCCTATAAAGATAAAGCAGGGCATGACCTCAATTACGTGGCACTGGCTGGTATTATGGGCCATTCAGGGCGCCAAAACAGTGCACCTCCTGCTTTAGGGGTGCAAATGGCTGATGTGGCAGGTGGTTCTTTTCATGCGGTGATGGGAATTTTAGCCGCAGTGATTGAACGTCATAGCAGCGGGCTCGGCCAATACATTGACATTTCTATGACCGATTGCGTGGCCAGTTTAAATACCATGGCAGCTGCTGCGGTATTGGCAGGAAATACCAAAGTTAGCCCAGAAATAGGCCCCTTGAATGGTGGTTCATTTTATGACTACTACCAAACGCAAGATGGTAGATATATGGCACTTGGCGGAATTGAACCGCAATTTGTGCGTGGTTTAGCCGAAATTTTACAATTACCTGAATTAATCGAGGACAATAAAAGCTTTGCGGAACTCGATGTCCAAATGATCAAACCGCTCATTCAAGCCAAAATTGCCAGCAAAACCTTGGCTGAATGGCAAGCGATTTTTAGCCAACATGATGTATGTGCAGAAGCTGTATTAAGCTTAGATGAAGCACTGCATTCTGAGTTGGCGCGTGAACGTGGTTGGGTGGTCGAGGTGCCCTTAACGCAAGGTTCTGGTCAAACTGAACCACAATTGGGTTGTCCTATTCAGTTTTCGCGCTCACACAAACGTTATGAATTTGTCGGGCAAGCCTTAAATGCCGGTACATGGCTGCTTCAAAAGCCTAAGCTTTCTGATAGCGCTTAGTCTTTTTTCTGCTAAACACAGCATAAATATCTAAATAATATTAAAAAGTAGGATAAAGCCTGCTAAGCCGCTGTTATCAGTGAACACTAGGCAGGCTTATCAATAAAATCGCTATGAAATATGTAAAAAACGCATTTTCTTGATAGATCAAAACTCGTTATTCTGTGCAGCGTTATAATAGAAACTACTAGCTGTACGCCATGTATTTATATACTGATTTTGATCAGCAACTGATTAATGAACGTGTTGCACAGTTCCGTGACCAAACGGAACGTTACTTAGCCGGAAAATTAACCGAAGACGAATATCGTCCATTACGTCTACAAAATGGTCTTTATGTACAACGTTATGCGCCAATGTTGCGTGTGGCGGTACCTTACGGTCTGATGAACTCAAAACAGCTGCGTAAAGTAGCTGAGTTAGCGACTGAATATGACCGTGGTTATGCGCATATTTCAACGCGTCAAAACATTCAGTTTAACTGGCCTGCACTCGAAAACGTGCCAGATATGCTTGCTGAACTTGCTACTGTACAAATGCATGCTATTCAGACTTCTGGTAACTGTATTCGTAATACCACAACCGATCAATATGCTGGTGTGGTTGCTGGTGAAATTGCCGACCCGCGTCCAACCTGTGAATTGATTCGTCAATGGTCAACCTTTCATCCAGAATTTGCCTTCTTACCACGTAAGTTTAAGATTGCCGTATCTGCTTTGGAAGAAATCGACCGTGCTGCAACGTCTTTCCATGATGTTGGCGTGTATATCGTGAAAAACGAGCAAGGCGAAATTGGCTATAAAATTAAAGTCGGTGGTGGTTTAGGGCGTACTCCAATTATGGGTAGCTTTATTCGTGACTTCTTGCCACGCGAAGATTTAATTGCTTACCTAGAAGCGATTTTACGTGTCTATAACTTACACGGTCGCCGTGATAACAAATATAAAGCACGTATTAAAATTTTAGTGAAGGCTTTAACGCCTGAAGTGTTTGCTCAAAAAGTTGAAGCTGAATTTGCACATACGATTCAAACTTTAAAAATTGATGCTGAAACCTTGGCAAAAATGGATCAGAACTTCACGCCATTTGCTTACCAAGATTATGCTGACGAAGACTTCACTGAACTCTTCAATCAGCATCCAAAATTCAAACAATGGTTTAACATCAACACCAATGCTCACAAAGTCAAAGGCTATCGTATTGTTACGATTTCTTTAAAACGTGCTGGTATTGCTCCAGGTGATGTCAGCAGCGAAGAAATGAATCTGATTGCTGATCTTGCAGACAAATATACTTTTGGTGAATTACGTACCACACATGAGCAAAACATTGCCCTTGTCGACGTACCACAAAAAGATTTATTTGCTTTATGGCAAGTACTAGATCAAGCAGATTTAGCCCGTGCGCATATTGGTTTCTTAACTGACATTATCTGCTGCCCAGGCGGTGACTTCTGTTCACTTGCCAATGCCAAATCTATTCCAATTTCAGAAGCAATTTCACGCCGTTTTGATGATTTAGACACCATTTACAACTTAGGTAAATTGGATCTGAATATTTCAGGCTGTATGAATGCTTGTGGTCATCACCATGTGGGTAATATTGGTATTTTAGGCGTAGATAAAAAAGGCGCCGAATTCTACCAAATTACTTTAGGTGGTAATGCAGATCATGATGCGTCTATTGGCGATATCTTAGGGCCATCGTTTGCAGCAGATGCTGTACCTGACGTGATTGAAGAAATCTTAAATACTTATCTTGATTTACGTCAAGAAGGTGAAGATTTCATTGATACTTATCGCCGTGTTGGCATCAAACCATTTAAGGAGCGTGCATATGCTTAATACCGCACTACCAGTGCTCGCAAAAGATGGCACTGTTGCAGACAATACTTATCAAGTGATTGGCGAAGATGGCGTAGTACCGCAAGGTGATGTAGTGTTAACCGTTGAACAGTTAGATCAAATCGCGCATGTATCAGGTAAAAAAGCACTTTACTTAACGGTAGATGCTTCACCTGAAGATCATCAGTTTCCACTTGATCAATTAGATGCAATTTTTATTGAATTTGCAGGCTTTAACGATGGTCGTGGTTATTCATTTGCAGCATTGTTACGTCGTCAGGGTTTCCAAGGCGAATTACGTGCCACAGGTGATGTCTTTAAAGACGTTTTAAACTATATGAAACGTTCAGGCTTTGATACGTTTGTGATTAAAGAAGGCAAAGATGTTCAAGAAGCTGCGGCAGGTTTAGCTGATTTTACGCAGCCTTACCAAGCATCTACAGCAGTTGAAAAAGCCAATTACCAAACTGGCGCCTAAATATAATGCTAAAAAAGCCGCGACTTCGCGGCTTTTTTTATGAGGAAAAATAAATGCAATGGCTGATTCAAGTTAATCCCGGTATCTATTGGTTATTGGTTGCTATTTTAACGGATGTGATGTCTACATTTTATTCTGCAAAAGCCAATGGTTTAGTGCATAAATCTGATCAAATGATTGCGCTACTGCTTTATCTGCTGTCGTTTAGCTGTGCCGCAATTGCACTCAAATACATGCAAGCTGGGATTTTATATGTCTTGTGGTCTGGCATTGGCGTCATTGCGACAGCATTATTGGCCAAAGCCTATTTAGGTCAAAATATTGATCTTGCCGGTTGGTTAGGGATTGGATTTATTAGTATTGGTTTGGTGATTATTGCCCAGTTTTCTAATATTGATGTTTAACTACATTTTTGCGTATGATCAATGCGACTATGTCCCATTTGACTCACCACTAAGCTATAACTCAAGCTTTTGTCTTGTGCACAGTAACTAAAGGTGCCATTAGAGCCCAGAGGCAAACCTGTACGTGGGATAAAACTTAAATTATTGCTATTTAAACTGCCCCAAGTCAGGCTGCCATATTTAAGGATCAACGCTTCTGACAAAATAATTTTTTCGTTGTCATCTACTTTGCGATTATTATTAATATCAATAAACACAACGAAACCCTGATGCCAACTGTTGCTGCTACAAGTTTTTTGATTGTTTGAGCCACATAGCACCACGTGATTGGACTGACTCATGGCCTGTTGTCGAGCCATCTGGATGGCGCGACTTAACTTGAGTTGTGAGCTTTGTACCTCCTTTTTCATTAAGTCTTGTTGAAAGCTTGGAATGGCTAAGCTGACAAGAATCGCCAGTATGACAATCGTGATCAGTAGTTCAATCCAAGTAAAAGCACGGCAACGGTTGATGCATAACATGATGATCTCCATCAATTGCGCCAATAATTATTAAAAGTCACATGATTAAGGGGGAATTAGATTGAATATGGGTGACTTCTGACTTTTAAAGCTGTTAAAATTTCCCTCAAGCCAAAAATAAGCTTTTCAGAATGGTGAGTTGAGCGAAAAATTACCGAATTACAACGGAATTTGTAAGTAATTTTGTCAATAATTTTCTTGATTAAAATTATCAAGCACTTGGAAAAGAAAAAAAGTGTTTGTATGATGCCATGTGACTAGCTTAAAAATAACACTGGGGTATTAAAAGCCTATCCCAGCGGAGCTGAAAAGCTCAAGCTTGAACAACAATTTATATCTCTGGAGGATAAATCCATGAAAATGAGTCGTATTGCTCTTGCAATGCTTGTTGCTGCGCCTTTCGCAGCAGCTAACGCTGGTGTTACTGTAACTCCACTATTAGTTGGTTACACTTTCCAAGACACTCAACACAACAATGACAACGATAACCTAAAAGGTTTGTCTGAAGCTGGTGTTGAATTACAAGACGATTTATTCGTTGGTGCTGCACTTGGTGTTGAATTAACGCCTTGGTTAGGTTTTGAAGCTGAATACTCACAAGTTAAAGGCGACATCGATGCTAACGGTGGCCCTAAAGTTGCTGAATACAAACAACAACAACTTGCTGGTAACTTCTACGCAACTTCTGATTTAATCACTAAAAACTACGACAGCAAAATCAAGCCGTACGTACTTTTAGGTGCGGGTCACTACAAATATGAAGGCGAAGGCGCTGCTGCTGGTTGGGAAGACGAAGGTACTTTAGGTAACGCAGGTGTGGGTGCTTTCTGGCGCTTAAACGATGCTTTATCTCTTCGTACAGAAGCTCGTGGTACATACAACTTTGACGAACAGTTCTGGAACTACACAGCTTTAGCTGGTCTTAACGTAGTTCTTGGCGGTCACTTGAAGCCAGCTGTTGCTGCGCCAATCGTGGTTGAGCCAGTTGCACCAGTTGTTCCAGTTGAACCAGCTCCACAAGAGCTTGTTGAAGACTTGAACATGGAACTTCGTGTGTTCTTTGATACAAACAAATCAAACATCAAAGATCAATACAAACCAGAAATCGCGAAAGTTGCTGAAAAGTTAGTTGAATACCCGAACGCAACTGCACGTATCGAAGGTCACACAGACAACACTGGTCCACGTGCACTTAACGAACGTTTATCTTTAGCGCGTGCTAACTCTGTGAAATCTTCACTTGTTAACGAATACAACGTAAACCCAACTCGTTTATCGACTCAAGGTTTCGCGTGGGATCAACCGATCGCTGACAACAACACTAAAGAAGGCCGTGCTATGAACCGTCGCGTATTCGCGACAATTTCTGGCAGCCGTACTGTTCAAGTACAGCCATAAGGTCAGACTCAATCCTAGTTGATTGAATCAATCTTAAAAAAGCGACTCTTTTGAGTCGCTTTTTTTATTACAATAAGCCAAGATGATCAATTGCTGTGACACATTATGAGCGTAGAAATTCCTCAAGATTTAGCCGACTTACCTGCCAATGGTGGCCTGTATGCCATTTGGATGTTATTTCATCATTATGGTGTCGATTTAGAAACCCAAGATTTGGTGCAATTGTGCCGTCATAATGCCGATGAGGGCACTTATGGTATTGCTTTAGCCGTAGGCTTAAAGCGTTTAGGTTTAGATGTTGAATTTAGTACCGATGATGATCCTGATCCGCAGCCAACAGAAAAGTTTTTCTATGCTGAGGCAAAGCAACTCAATATTCCAATCAAAGCAGCAGTCAGTTATGAACAGCTTCAACAGGCGGTTGAACAGGGCCGTTTTGTGATTGTCTATTATGATACCTTAGAGGGCATTGGTAATCATTCTTTGGTGTATTCGATTGATGATCAGGAAATCTGTTTCTTTGATAGTTTCGAACCAATGTCCAAAGACATATTTATACAGCAGCGTCAGCAAGAAGGGATTTGCCAGCAGGCTATTATTGTTGATGATCGTAATTTTGTGATGCGCTATAGCTAAGCAGTTAGCCACCATTCAGCAGCCTGAGGGCTGCTTTTTTTTGATTTAACATAAGGGCAACGGCATTTATACAGAGCACTCGCTTGTACTTGATTTAATAAAGCTTAAAACTCGTATAAGGAGAATCAGTATGGCTCAATATCTACGACTGCAAGATGGCACAGCACTATATTATAAAGATTGGGGCTCAGGGCCTGTGGTGGTGTTAGAACATGGCTGGCCATTATCGAGTGATGCCTTTGAAGATCAAATGCTATTTTTAGCTGAGCATGGCTTTCGGGTCATATCGATGGATCGACGCGGACATGGACGTTCGAGTCAGCCTTGGCATGCGCATAATATCGATCAATATGTAGAAGATTTGCGTGCCTTAATTGAGCACTTAAAGTTGAAGCAATTTACGCTGGTAGGACATTCTACAGGTGGGGCAGTGGTGGCACGCTATAGTGCAAAATATGGTCAAGAACAGGTAGAAAAGTTGGCCTTAATTGCTGCGGTTACACCGCTGATGCGCCAAACTGATGATCATCCTCAAGGCGTGCCGATAGAGGTTTTTGATGAAATGCGCGCTAATTTACTAACCAATCGAGCCGACTTTTATTTAGATTTTGCCAACAAGTTTTATGGTTATGATCAGACCCCCAGCAAAAGCTCAGAGGGAGTGATACAGAACTTTTATCAAATTGCCATGCAAGGTTCAATTAAAGCGCATTATGATTGTATTGCTGCCTTTTCAGAAACGGATCTAAGTGCCGATTTAAGGCAAATTCAAATACCTACCTTGGTGCTTTATGGCGACCAAGATCAAATCGTACCGCCTGCTATTTGTAGCCAAGCTACTTTAAAACTTTTATCTCATGGGCAAGAGCAGGTGATTAAAGGTGCGGCACATGGCTTATGTACCACGCATAAAAACGAAGTGAGTTTTGCGCTGCAAAGCTTTTTAAATCAATAGATCAAAAATTAAAAAAGCAGTCCGAGGACTGCTTTTTAAGTTTTATTCGCGTTCAACTTTAATGGGTTGTACATCCATCTCTTGATAGGACACCAATTTGGTTTTGTATTTCCATTTATAACCCAGCCAAATCGCTAAGAATAAGAAAATACCAATATAGGTTGACAGTACCGCTAACCATTCACCCTCAAGTACAGCCTGATAGTTTTGACCCAGCACCACAATGGCACATAGGATAAAAGCAAACCACGGTGCAAAAGGGAAGAACTTAGCACGATAGGCTAAATCTTCAAGCTTATTGCCTTGGGCTAAAAAGCCTTTACGGAAACGATAATGTGACACCGCAATCCCTAACCACACAATAAAGCCACACATACCTGACATATTCAGTAGCCAGTTAAATACTTCTTCTTCACCAATAAAAGTGGTTAAGAAACACAGTGCTGCAATGGCAGTCGTGGCATACAAGGCATTCATAGGCACACCGCGTGCATCTAGTTTAGCAAATGCTTTAGGTGCACTGCCTTTACGTGCCATATCAAACAGCATGCGCGTTGATGAATACATGCCTGAGTTACCTGCTGATAAAATCGCAGTTAAAATCACTGCGTTCATGACTGAAGCTGCAAAGGCAAAGCCAGCTTGTTCATACAGTAACGTAAATGGCGATAGTGCAACGTTATCAGTTGCAGCTGCTTGTAATAAACGTGGATCATTGTAGGCAATTAGTGTCCCAATAATGAAAATACACACGATATAAAACAAAAGAATTCGCCAGAAAATTTGTTTAATCGCAATTGGAATGGTCTTTTGTGGATCTTTGGATTCACCTGCTGCAACCCCAACCATTTCTGTACCTTGGAAAGAGAATCCAGCAATCATGGCCACACCAACAAGTGCTGATAAACCACCTACAAATGGCGCTTCACCTGTACTCCAATTGGCAAATACTTCAGCCCCTGGGGTTAACATGATTTTGGCAATCATGAAAATACCAATGATAATAAAGGCAATAATGGCCAGCACTTTAATTAAAGAGAAGAAGAATTCAGATTCACCAAAGCCTTTGACGGTCAGTGCATTAATCCCAAAGACCACAGCTAAAAACACCGCACTCCAATAAAATCCTGGAATCTCTGGGAACCAGAATTTCATAATAAATTGTACAGCCACCAACTCAAAGGCAACGGTAATGGCCCAGTTGTACCAATAGTTCCAACCTAAAGCAAAACCAAAACCGCCTTCAACATATTTTGTACCATAGGTAAAGAAGGCACCTGACGTTGGATTATGGGTGGCAAGCTCACCTAAGCTGGTCATCAAGAAGTAGATCATGACACCAATTAAGGCATAAGCCAGCAGTGCGCCACCAGGGCCTGCATTGGCAATGGTTGCGCCTGAGGCTAGGAATAAACCAGTACCAATCGAGCCACCAATCGCAATCATATTTAGATGGCGAGCACCAAGATTACGCTTTAATTGCGGTTGTTGTGTTTCGCTCATCGATTATTCCTTAGGGTTTTTCTGCATGCTAGCAAACAGGACTTTAAAGCCTTGCTCATCAGTTTTAATTTGACAGGCTTTAAACTGTTGCTCAATCAACATTGGATAGTTTAAGAAGCGATTTGCCACAATCCAAAGTTCACCACCTGATTTAAGATGACGGCGCGCAGTTTTACATAAATTTTCACTGGCATTGTAGTCGGTTTGAATGCCTTGGTGAAAGGGCGGATTACTGACAATGGCATGTAAAAACAATGGTGCGTCTTCAATGCCGCGTACAGCTTTAATCTCAAGTTGTTCGGGTTCAAGCTGATTTTGCGCAAATGTCATTTGGGTAGAGGCTAATGCAAAGGCATCTACATCCATCGCAAAAATACGATTACTTGGATTAAGTTTGGCCAAGTAAGCACTAATCACACCTGCACCACAACCAAAGTCGGCAATCTTACCTGAAGTGACTTGTTGTAAATATGGCAACAACACCGCAGTACCTACATCAAGACGGTTTTGGCTAAAGACACCAGGCAGCGCGCAAATCTCTAATTCGCCTTTAGGTGTATTGATGCGATAAGTTTGTGCCCAATCGCGTAGCGCTTTCGCATCAACTGTATGTTCAAGACTGATTTGCCATAACTGACAATGACGAGCGCTATCGAGTTTTACTGCTTGACCATAAGGCTGTAATTGTTTGGCTGCACGTTCGATGCCGGCTTTTTTCTCACCAACCAATAAAATTGAACTGCCTTTTTTCAGACGCGTCGCTAAGCTATAGAGCACATAGTTAAGTAACTCTTTAGATTTAGGTACAAAAATAACCGCCTGATCAAACTCACCTTCAGGTACATCGGTACCAAAACTTACAGCGGCTTGTTTAGACTGAAAATACTCAAAATCGTTAAAATTCCATGTCCAAACAAATGGATCGACGTTGTCTTCTAAATGTTGCAGCAAGTCATCTGTAGGTGCATTAACAAATAATACACGACCGGAAAGATACTCATATTGACGAATGAGAACTTCACTTTGCGGAACCATTGGATTTCTCCATTATAAAAGCACCGTGAGCACAAGCTCACGGTGCTTTTTGGATATGAAATTACTTCTTCGTTTCAGGAAGAACAATATTTAAAATAAGTGCAGCAATACCACCGGTCGCAACACCAGAGCTAAAGATATTGCGGACCAGTTCTGGCATATGTGCAAGAATATCAGGCACCTGTGCCACACCTAGACCTAAGCCTAAAGAAATCGCAATAATCAATAGGGCACGACGGTCAAGGTTGACGCTCGATAAAATGTTAATACCAGAGGCAGCAACTGCGCCAAACATTACCATCACAGCACCGCCAAGCACCGCTTGTGGGACCGCTTGGATCACTCCTGCAACAGCTGGCAATAACCCCAAGATAATCAGTAAAGCAGCAATCCAAATACCGACATAACGACTTGCCACACCTGTCAGCTGAATGACACCATTATTTTGTGCAAAGACTGAGCTTGGGAAGGTGTTAAAAATACCTGCAAGGAATGAGTTGGCACCATTCACCAACACACCACCTTTAATACGCTGCATCCATTTTGGACCATCAACAGGCTGATTAGACAGCTTAGATGTTGCAGTAACGTCACCAATAGCTTCTAAAGAGGTCACAAGGTAAATAAATGCCATTGGAATAAATAGACTCCAAGAGAAGTCTAAACCAAAGTGCATTGGGCTTGGAATTTGAACCAAAGGTGCATCTTTGAGACCAGAGAAGTCTAAATGCCCCATAAAGCCTGCAAGGATATAACCTGCAACCAAGGCAATTAAAATCGCAGAACTTTTAATCCACACGACTTTAATGCGGTTTAAAATAATGATTAAACCGAGTACGGTACATGACATGATCAGGTTATCTGCGTTGGCAAATGTTCCATCTTTCATTGCGCCATAACCACCACCCATACTGGTTAAACCGACTTTAATCAAAGTCAAACCAATCAGCAGCACCACGATCCCAGTGACGAGCGGGGTAATGAGCTTTTTAATCCATGGTAAAATTTGTGATACGCCCATTTCAATAAATGAACCTGCAATCACAACACCAAAAATGGCTGCCATGACAGATTCAACAGGTGTACCTGCAGCAACCATGGCTGAACCGATACCAATAATAGGACCAATAAAGTTAAAGCTTGTTCCTTGGACGATCAAAAGACCTGCACCAAAAGGACCAACTTTTTTACATTGCAAGAAAGTTGCGATCCCTGAAATCACCAAAGACATGGATAAAATCATGTTGGTGTCTTCTTTTGAAACGCCTAAAGCCAGACAGATCAAAAGACCAGGTGTAACAATCGGGACAATAATTGCAAGCAAATGTTGAAATGCAGCGAGGAAAGCGATCCACGGTTTGGGACGATCTTCAAGTCCATAGACAAGGTCGAGCTGATCTTTCGAGGAGGGAGATTGATTAAAATCAGACATGTGTAAAACGCAAATTGTGGCTTGGTGGCGCTATTCTAATCTGTTTACATAGCTTTACAAAATCAAAAGCGTACCACTTATCAAAAAAAATACAATTGTCACGCCTCAGTCACTATAAAAGTTCTCTATTTTTCTGTATAATTTGCCCTCAAATTTAATACATATCGAATTTACATGTCAGATATTAAAACTCTCCGTAACATTGCCATCATCGCGCACGTCGACCATGGTAAAACGACTCTTGTAGACAAACTTTTACAGCAATCAGGTGCTCTTGGCGATCGCGCGGGCGAGATCGAACGTGTCATGGATTCGGGCGCGATTGAGTCTGAGCGTGGTATTACCATTCTTGCAAAAAACACTGCAATTAAATGGACTGATGCACGTACCAATACAGAATACCGTATCAACATCGTGGACACCCCGGGACACGCCGACTTTGGTGGTGAGGTAGAACGTGTTCTATCTATGGTTGACTGTGTATTGCTTCTTGTCGACTCACAAGAAGGTCCAATGCCACAAACACGTTTCGTAACGCAAAAAGCGTTCGCACGTGGTTTAAAACCAATCGTGATTATCAACAAAGTTGACAAGCCAAACGCGCGTCCTGACTGGGTGATTGACCAAGTATTCGATTTATTCGATAACTTAGGTGGTACTGACGAACAGTTAGACTTCCCAGTGGTTTACGCTTCTGGTCTTCGTGGTGTAGCAGGTCCTTCTCCTGAAGAATTAGCAGAAGACATGACCCCATTATTCCAAACGATTGTAGACATCGTTGAACCACCAGCAGTTGATGTTGATGGTCCATTCCAGATGCAAGTGTCTTCACTTGACTATAACAGCTTCGTAGGTGTAATCGGTGTTGGTCGTATCCAACGTGGTTCTGTGAAATTAAACACACCTGTGACTGTGATCGACAAAGACGGTAAAACACGTAACGGCCGTATCTTAAAAATCATGGGTTACCATGGTTTAGAGCGTGTAGATGTTGAAACAGCTGCTGCAGGTGACATCGTATGTGTAACAGGTATCGAAGAACTTCATATCTCTGACACGATCTGTGATCCTAAAAACGTTGAAGCATTACCGCCATTGTCTGTAGATGAACCTACAGTGTCGATGACATTCCAAGTGAATAACTCACCGTTTGCTGGTAAAGAAGGTAAATTCGTGACTTCACGTAACATTCGTGAACGTCTAGACCGCGAATTGATCCACAACGTAGCGTTACGTGTTGAAGATACTGACAGTCCTGACCGTTTCAAAGTGTCTGGTCGTGGTGAACTTCACCTTTCAGTTTTAATTGAAAACATGCGTCGTGAAGGCTTTGAGATGGGCGTATCACGTCCACAAGTAATCATCAAAGAAATTGATGGTGAAAAACAAGAGCCGTACGAAAACGTAACATTTGACGTTGAAGAACAGCACCAAGGCGCTGTAATGGAACAAATGGGTCACCGTAAAGGCGAAATGACCAATATGGAAGTTGACGGCAAAGGTCGTATCCGTATTGAAGCAACTGTTCCTTCACGTGGCTTAATTGGTTTCCGTTCAGAATTCTTAACCATGACTTCTGGTACAGGGATCATGACGTCAAGCTTCTCGCATTACGGTCCAATGAAACAAGGTACTGTGGCGAAGCGTCAAAACGGTGTATTAATTTCTATGGTTCAAGGAACTTGCTTGGGCTATGCGTTGTTCAGCTTACAAGACCGTGGTCGTCTATTTGCTAAACCGCAGTTAGAAGTTTACGAAGGTATGATCGTTGGTATTAACTCACGTTCAGACGACATGGTGGTTAACCCAACTAAAGCGAAACAGCTAACTAACGTACGTGCTTCAGGTACTGACGATGCGTTAACACTTGTTCCAGCAATCGAGTACACGCTTGAACAAGCACTTGAATTCATTGAAGATGATGAATTAGTTGAAGTAACACCGAAGTCAATTCGTATCCGTAAGCGTTGGTTGACTGAAAACGAACGTAAGCGTAACAAATCTTAATTTGTTCACGTGATGTGAAAAAACCGCTAAGTCTGCTTAGCGGTTTTTTTTGTATAAGATTTTCTAACAGCGCTTGGCAAATCAGACCAACAGCGTACATTATTGAGCAGTGTTGAGCGCTTAATAAATATAAAAGTTTGGAGTTTATGTATGAGTATTATTCAAGAGTTTCGTGAGTTTGCTGTAAAAGGCAATGTGATGGACTTAGCTGTCGGTGTTATTATCGGTGGTGCATTTGGTAAAATTATTGATTCTGCGGTTAAAGATTTAATCATGCCTTTAGTGTCATGGATCTTAGGTGGTGAAGTCGATTATTCAAACTGGTTTGTAGTCCTGGGTGATAATCCAAATAATGTAAGTAACTTAGCAGCTGCACAAGAAGCCGGCTTAAATGTCTTTGCTTATGGTAACTTCTTAACAGTATTAATTAATTTCTTACTTCTAGCATGGGTAGTCTTCTTATTGGTGAAATTTATGAATAAATTACGCCGTAAACAAGAGGCAGAAGAACCAGCACCAGAGCCAACGCCTGAAAATATTGAGCTATTACGTGAAATTCGTGATGAGCTGAAAAAACGTTAATCATCAATGATGTAAAAAAACGGCGCTCAATGCGCCGTTTTTTGTTTTTCTATTTCTCTCTGATTTTGGACAGTTAAACATCTCATACAATAAAATATGTAAGCTTATTCATGTCATTGTCATGATTTCTTCACCCGAACGTCACCTTTGAAATGAACAATAGCACTCATTAAATGCCCCATATAAAAATGAGTTAATAGAATGAAAAAAATGCCAAAAGTATTTTTAATGAGCATCTTAAGTTGTTCAATATATTTGGTGGGGTGTAATGATGATTCTGACGGTAGCTCATATCAATCGCCTGATCAAGGTGCTATTCAGCTACCAACAGCACCGACAGGTGTAGGTCGCATCGATACTGCGCCTGTTGTAGCCAATATATCTGCTGTAGTGGATGATTGGCATACCAATCAACGCGGTGATGCACGTTATGCCACCTTAGAAACAAATGCAGGTGTACGTGTATTGTCTGGTTTTTTACAACTGTGGAAGCCAAGTACCATGGTGGTGGATGCTGGTGTGACAGCTGAAGCGGCACATGGTTTTCCAGCCGTTGAAAAATCGAAATGGACGGGTATTCCTCAAGATCCGACAGATGGACAAATCTTACATTCGGATATGCATCAACATAATATTCAATATGTGATTGATATCACACGTCAAAGAACAGCTGAACAATCTGTATTAGCCTATCTGGATGACCGCAGAGGGAAAGCCTATAGCATGACCTCAGGTCTTGGCGCTTTGACTGAACATTGGCGAGATGCGGCCAAACAATTCACCACAATTACCGAGGTTGCAGCAGATGCGACACAGGTTAAATATGATGATCAAGGCAATAACCGTGGTGTGGGTGAAGCCAATGGGAATGCTGAGTTTGGTAAAGTAGTCGATTTCTTAGGCATGTTTGGTACTCATGCTTCAACTGAGCCAGCGAAGCGTTTTTACAAGTATGCTCGTCCTTGGCGTTGGTCGGCGGATGTGATTGTGGAACCAACCTTAGAACCTGCGAAGAGCAAGACACCTCAAACCGATGGTGGATTCCCAAGTGGTCACACAGCAGAAGGTATGCGCAATGCAATTGCCATGGCGTATGTATTACCACAACGTTATCAAGAGCTGATTGCACGTGGTTTAGAGATGGGTGAGTCAAGAATTTACGCAGGTATGCATTCTCCTTTAGATGTGATGGGCGGCAGAATACAATCAGTCGCAGCGGCAGTGGCGAACCTCAATGCGATGACCAAAGCCCAACGAACAGCTGCATATCAGCAAGCGCAGCAGGTTCTTATGCAGCGAGCTAAAGTCAATACATGGGATGAATTCTATACCATTGCAAAGCAACCTTTAAATGGCAAAGATAATTTTATGGACTTTAAGGCCATGAAAGAAACCGCACATCGACGTATGACTTTTGGATTTAAACAATATGGGCCAGCAGGTCAGGTGGCACATGTTCCTAAAGGCGCGGAAGTGCTGTTAGAGTCGCGCTTCCCATATTTGACAGATGAACAGCGTCGGGTGGTACTGAAATCCACGGCATTCGATTCAGGTTATCCAATTATGGATGACCCTGAAGGTTATGGTCGTTTGGACTTGTTTAAAGCTGCTGGTGGTTATGCGCATTTAGCTGGTGATGTGCATGTTCATATGCAAGCAGAGTTAGGCGGTTTCTCGGCCAAAGATCTTTGGAATAATGATCTTACTGGTCATGGTAAATTGACCAAATCGGGGAGTGGTCAGCTTGCACTTAACGGTGAAAACACCTTTACAGGCGGCGTGTATGTAAAAGGTGGAGCAGTAATCGCACAATCTATTTCTGCTTTAGGGCAGGGGGATGTATATGTCCAACACGGTCAACTTATATTGGATCATAAGGCAACAACGCAGGTGAATGGTAAATTCACACTGCTTGAAAAAGGGGAAATGGTCTTTAATCATGTACGTCATGGACTTCAAGTCAATGATGTCGTGACCTTACAAGGTAAACTGATGATTAACGATGCAACACTTCAAGCAGGTCGTTATGTGTTGATGGAAGCGAAACAGATTCAAGGGAAATTGAGTGTTGTCGAAGTGAATGGCAAAGCGGCGACTGTAAGTTATGACAATCATCAAGTGATTTTAATTGTCCAATAACAGCGAGCTAAAATAGAAAAAAACGGCGCTCAATGCGCCGTTTTTAAATTCCTCTTTGCCAAAGGGAGATTCTTCCATTTAGTAACAGAGGGGGGTGGGATAGTGCTTAAAAATCCATACGGAACTTAATTTCCACCAAATGAAAACCAAATTGGCTTTTTACAGGGCCATGTAAGACACGCTCTGCCGCAGTAAATACTAATTTATCAATTACAGGCACCAATTGCCCTTTTTTAACTTCACCGAGTTCACCGCCGCGTTTGGCAGAGTTGCAGGTCGAAAATTGTTTGGCTATTTTGGCAAAATCAGCGCCGGATAAGATTTTCTTTTTCAGTTGTTCTGCTTGATCTTTGTCTTTGACCAAAATATGCCGCACGATTGCTGATTTCATGACAATTTTCCCTTAGGTTGTAATGGTTGACATGTCGGGCAAAATACCGAAGCACGTTGACCCAATTTAATATTTTCTAAGGTGGTTTCGCAGTTTACGCACATTTCACCAGCACGGCCGTAGGCCAATAAGGTTTGCTGAAAATAGCCATTTTCACCCATGGCATTGGTATAGTCTCTTAAAGTAGAACCACCCAAATCAATGGCCTGTTTTAAAATCCTTTTAATCTCAATGATTAAAGCTTGAATTTGCTCACCGGTTAAATATTTAGCGGGTTCTGCAGGATGAATACCTAAATTAAATAAGCTTTCAGTGGCGTAAATATTACCTACACCCACCACCACATGGTTATCCATAATTGCAACTTTAATGCCAACATTTTTATTTTTAAGCTTAGTCGCTAAATAGTTGGCATCAAAAGCTTCACTTAAAGGTTCAGGACCAAGCGGTGCCAGTAATTTATCCTGAGCGTATTGATCTAACCATAAAATGCAACCAAAGCGGCGTGGATCATGATAGCGCAACTCACAATCTTCAAAACGCATGACAAAGTGGTCATGTTTACGTAAAGGCTCGTCAGGAGCACAAATTCTAAAGCTCCCCGACATCCCTAAATGCCACAGCATACTCTGTTGTTCAAACTCAGCCACAATATATTTAGAGCGACGTTTTAAAGACATTAAACGTTGGCCTTTTAAGCGCGCTACATCTTGAGGAATTGGCCAACGTAGACTGCTTTGATATACCGTTACTTCCTGCACACATTGCTCAAGCAAAGGTTCTAGACTCACTTTGGTGGTTTCGACTTCGGGTAATTCAGGCATGCCAATTTCATTCTTGAATAAATATGACTAAATATGGGGCGAAAGACAAAAAATACAAGCTCATTTATAAATAGTAGGATCTAAAACTTTAGAATATAAATACAAGAATAATTGTTTGAAAAATAAACAAAAAATAGGCAATAATAGTCGCGCAAAAAAACGTATTAAATAATTGATAGATAAATAAAATTATAATTATTCTCTAGGTTTAGCTTTTAAAGATATAAAAAATATTTATGAATTTAATAAAAAAAAAGCCAAGATTTTTATGTTGATTTTCTGTAAGTTCTCTTCGCAAACATAAGTCGCCAGTCGGCTTGCACCAAAAATCATGCCTAGAATTAGGATATTCTCATGAAAAAAATCGCCTTGGCTTTACTGCCTTTGACTTTCGCAACAGCGCATGCTGCAGATGCATTTGATCCTCAAGGTCAATATTTACTTGGAGATTGGGATGGGCAGCGCACAGCCCTTGCTGAACAAGGTATTAAGTTTGAAGCCAATGCTTTAGTGGACGTTGCCTATTTAGCAGATGGTGGTCGTGAAGACGATGCAGATGCTAAAGTTGCTAGCCAATTTTGGCTAGGCACGCAGCTTGATTTGGAAAAGCTAGCCAATTTAGATGGTGTAACGCTACGTGCTGTGGTGACTGCACGTCAGGGTGAAAGTACTTCAGTTCAAGACTTACAAGACCCGAGCGCGCCACATATGGCCAATGTGCAAGGTGCTTTTGGGCGTGGGAACCAAAGTACCCGGTTATCTGAACTCTCAATTGAAAAAAACTTTAAAGAACAAGGTTTAAGTATTAAAGCCGGTCGTTTGGGTCTAGGCATGGACTTTAACGTCATGGGCTGTGATTTTACCAGTACGGCATTTTGTGCAGCACAAATGGGCAAATGGCAGGGCAATATCTGGATGAATACCCCAGTCGGTCAATGGGGTGCGCGTGTTAAGCAAAAAATTAGCCCAGAACTGACTGCACAAATCGGTGTCTATGAGTTTAATCCAGACAACGGTAATGGCAGCAAAGAAGAGCAAGGTTGGAGTTTAGATACCGACCATGCAGATGGGGTGAGCATTCCAGTTGAATTGGTGTGGACACCAAAACTTTATAACTTGCCGGGCAGCTATCGCATTGGCGGGATGTATAACACAGCAGATGATGCTAAAAACCAAAAAGATATTGCCAATCCCACAGATGGCAAAAACCGTACCTTTGCAGGATGGTTGGCAGTTGAGCAGCAACTGACATCTATAGGTTCAGGCCGTCGTGGTTTACATTCATTTGCCAATTTTACTTGGCATGACCGTGTGACCAATAAAGTTGATAACTCACAGCAACTGGGAGTTAAATATATTGGTTTTGCAGATGCTTTGCCAAATGACATTATTGGTTTGGCGGTCAATCGCGTCCATGTCAATGAACGTTTATCTGAAACGACGTTTGATGCCACGGCTGAGTATAACGTCGAGCTCAACTATAGCCACAGTCCAACACCGTGGTTAACCTTACGTCCAAACTTACATTATGTGATTAATCCCGGTTCAACCAACCGCGTTGATGATGCCTTTGTTGTGGGCTTAACCACTAAACTGGTGTTCTAAGCGTATTTAGCACCGAATAAAAAACAGGCTATAATGGCCTGTTTTTATTTTGTATATAACATGGTTTTCAGATTGTACATTTGCCTGCAAGTGGTTATGGTAAATGCCGTAAAACAAGATTGTAATGGAATGTACGCATGGCCAAACTCTTTGAAAAAATTAACTTTGGACACCTAAAGCTCAACAATAAAATTGTGATTGCACCCATGTGCCAGTATTCGGCCGTTGACGGTGAACCTAGCTATTGGCATGAGCAACAATGGGCCAATTATGCTCTGTCAGGTGCAGGCTTATGTATTGTCGAAGCCACTGCTGTACAGGACATTGGCCGCATTAGTTATGCCGATTTGGGCTTATGGAATGATATTCAACGCGCCAAAATTAAGGCCTTATTAGAAAAAGTCAAAACTTTGTCCCCTATGCCATTTGGCGTACAGCTGGCCCATGCTGGTCGTAAAGCGTCTAGCCATAAACCTTGGGATGGTGGTGGTCAAATTGGCCCTCAGCAAGAGCAGGGCTGGCAAACAGTGTCAGCCAGTGACTTGGCTTTTGGTGAACATGATCATCCACCACAAGCGTTAAGCAAAGCAGAAATTCAACAGGTCATTCAAGATTTTGCAGCTGCTGCACGCCGTGCGGTTGATGCAGGTTTTGATCTTATTGAGCTGCATGCTGCACATGGTTATTTGCTGCATCAGTTTATGTCGCCACTCTCTAACCAACGTGATGATGAATATGGCGGTAGTTTAGAAAATCGCATTCGTTTAACCTTGGAAGTCTTTCAAGCCATTCAAGCTGCAGTGCCAGAAAACTATCCAATTGGGGTACGTATTTCGGCCAGTGATTGGATGGGCGAGCAAGGCTGGGATGTGGAATCCTCCATTGGTTTAAGCAAGGCTTTAGAGCAATTAGGTGCAGTTTATATTCATGTCTCAAGTGCAGGCTTACATCGTGAACAAAATATTCAAGTCAAAGCCAATTATCAAGTTGGCTTTGCAGCACAAATCAAAGCACATCTCAATATTCCGGTCATTGCGGTGGGTTTAATTACGGAGGCTAAGCAAGCCGAAGAGATTTTGCAACAAGAGCAAGCGGATGCAATTGGCTTAGCCCGTGCCATGCTTTACGATCCACGCTGGCCTTGGCACGCCGCAGCTGAATTAGGTGCAAAAATTGCCATTGCACCGCAATATCTACGTTGTCAGCCGCATGGCTTAAAAGACCTATTTCAGGCTTTTTAAGTGATAACACGACAGCATGCTGATTGATATTTTATTGCCCTTAACATTGCTGGTGGCTTTGGGGTATGCCTGTATACGTTTTGGTGTGCTGTCGAGTGGCTTACTGCCACATTTGAGTCAGTTTGTTATTAAAATCGCATTGCCAGCATTTTTGGTGAGTGCCTTAGCCAGTAAAAATCTAACGGAGATTTGGCAACCGATTTATATTGCGGCCTATGCTTTAGGCTCGCTCTTGGTTTTTGCTGTTGCAATTGCTTATTTTTATTATTATTTAAACCAACATTTAACCCAAGCCAGTGTTTTGGCCATGGGTGCTTCTATGTCCAATACCGGCTTTATTGGCAGTGCAGTTTTAACGTTGTTGCTTGATCAGCATGCAGCAGTGTATTTATCTTTGACCTTAATTATTGAAAATTTATGTATTGTGGCGCTGATGTTACTCTTAGCAGAAGGTGCACAGCAACAACAGACGGCAAAGTGGTTGCTCTACCGCGACACAGTATTAAAGCTCATCAAAAATCCGGTGATCATTGCCATTATTTTGGGTATGTTCTTGGCTGCGTTTGAAATCAGATTGCCCCAATTTTTAAGCGATACCTTACAGCGTTTAGGGCAAACTGCTTCACCTTTAGCTTTATTTATTATTGGTGCAGGGTTGGTCGGTGTCTCGCTGCACAGTATAGATCGCGACAGTCTTATGTTAGTGCTGTTTAAATTAGTACTAATGCCGCTTAGCATCTTTAGCTTACTGTATGTGCTAAATGCACCTCAAGAAATGTTATATGCCGGTACTTTACTGGCCGCTTTGCCGATGCCTGTGGCATTTGCGATTTTTGCCGAGCATTATGATATGCGCCAACGTGCTTTAGCACCTTTGCTGTTAAGTACACTATTGGGCTTTATCTTACTAGCCTTGCTGTTAAGCTTTTGGTCATTGTAAAAAAAGCGCCCACTTGGGCGCTTAGTTTTTACACCTTTTTGGCTTTAGTGGCGACTTTTTTAGTGCTTGGTGTTTGGGTGGTATCAGCGGCTTTTTTGGCTTGCGTGGCTAAGGCTTGATTGACAATCTCCAAAGCAGGTTTTGCTTGTGCAACCTTGGCTTGATCGAGTGCCGTAAAAATGGTTTTGGCTTTATTTAAATCTTGTGCCACTAAAGAGCCACTGGCATATAAGTTGCCTAATAACATTAAAGACGAGACATGACCTTGCTGGCCTAAACGATGTAATTCAGTTAAGCCTTGATTAATTTTTTCTGTTTTTTGAGTGCGTACACCCTCATTTATGGCATGCGTGGCAAGGCTATAGGCAGCTGCAACATGGCCAGCTTGAGCCAAAGGAGCAAGTTTGGCTTGGGCTTTTTGGTTAGCCGCTTCTGTGCGTTGAGCAAACAGTTGTTCGGCAATTAACAATGTTGCATCAGCTGAGCCCAAACGATCAGCTGTTTCTAGGTAGCTTTGTGCTTTTTTTGCATTGGCTTTCAAACCTAGACGTCCTGTTTCATAGCTTTTTGCTAAAACAAAATTGGCTAAGCTTGAACCTTGTTTAGCCGCTTTTTCATAGTATTTAAGCGCTTTTTTATTATTTTGGGCTGTGCCTTGACCCATTTCGGTTAAATAACCTAGGTTATAAAAGGCATCCGCATGGCCTGTCTTGGCTACTTTTTCTAAGGCTTTAAATGCACCTGCCTGATCTTGGGCTTGTATGAAAGTTTTAACTTCTGCAAATGGATCGGCAGTGTTAGCAAATGTCAATGTTGTTGTGAAGGCAAGTGTGGTTGCAAGTAGCAGTTTTTTCATTATTTAAACCTTATTATCCCCAGTAAATGTGCCTTCATCATAAAAGTAATCTTTTAAAAGTAAAGTACAATTACTGAGGATGATTAAAGTCTAAGCGGTTTATTTGCCTAAAGTTTTACTTACAGGCTCTACCACAAAAGCTTTGTTTGGTCGCGCTAGAAAATAATAGAACGTTGCGCCTAAGATGGCTCCAATAAACCAGTTAAATGGGGCAAGATGTTGCAGTTGGGGTACTAAGGTAAAGACTAAACCAACCACCACCGCAGGGGCTAAAGCGCCAATCGCTTTAGGGTTAAAGCCATTTTTATACCAATAACTCCCAGAAGCTTGATCATTAAATAAATCTGCGACGTTGACTTGTTGCTTTTTAATCCAGTAGAAGTCAGCAATTAAAATACCAAACAATGGACCAATAAAGGCAGCCAGCACATCAAGCGTATAGTGAATCAGTTCAGGAGAGTTAAAGAGATTCCACGGCGTAATGAGTACAGAGCCAATTGCGGCAATCATGCCCCCGCTACGGAAGCTCAATTTTTGTGGCCAGACATTAGAAAAGTCAAAACCAGCTGACACAAAGTTAGCCACAATATTAATCCCAATTGTGGCAGTCAATAGGGTTAATAAACCAATAATCACCGCTGTGGTGTTGTCAATCATGGCCACAGTTTCTAATGGATCATGTACCATCTTACCAAATAAACTATAGGTGGCTGAGACCGTCACCACAGTTAACAAGGAGAAGAAGATAAAGTTAAACGGTAAGCCCCAGAAATTACCTTTACGCACTTGCTGCATGGATTGTCCATAGCGAGAGAAGTCACCAAAATTCAGCAATGGGCCCGAAAAATAAGACACCACCAAAGCAATTGCCACCAAAGTTTGCATGATTTGTTCGCTGGTGGTTAGATTTTTGCTACTTAAATTAAAGGAAATATTACTCCAACCCACTTGGCTGACTAACCATGCGGCTAAAGCAAACATCACCACGTAGACCAAAGGACCAGCCCAATCAATAAAGACACGGATGGCTTGCATGCCTTTCCAAAACACTAAAGCTTGAAGTACCCACATGATCGCAAAACAGATCCAACCTAAGGCGGATAAGCCCACAAAACTCATCTCAGTGAGGGGCGCTAAACTTGGATAAAATTTAAGTAACACCAACATTAACGCATTAGATGCCAGCCATGTCTGAATGCCGTACCAAGATACTGCAATAAAACCACGAATTAAGGCGGGGATATTGGCGCCATACACGCCAAAGGCTTGGCGTGCAATGACCGCATAGGGAACGCCTGCAATTTGACTGGGCTTAGCCACCAAATTGGCACTGACTTGTACAATTAAAATTCCGACAATCAGGGCAATAAACACTTGCCAACTGGCCAACCCTAAAGCAAATAAACTGGCTGCAACAATGTAGCCACCCATACTATGGACATCAGACATCCAAAAGGAAAAAATGTTATACCACGACCAATTTTGCTTGGCGGGTACCAAATCAACATTGCTCAGCTTAGGACTATATTGTTGTTCTGACATTGTGCAACTCAACTGCAATTTTTATCACTGATGAGCAGTTTTTATGCCAAGCGTTAAAATAATATTTGTAAATGGTTGAAAATTATAATGTTAATTTTTTGGTTTATTCTTTGCATAGTAAACAGATGATTTTAACTTTATTTTAAAAAACAATAGGATGTAACAATATGTCATGTACCATTCAACTGATTAATCCCAATACTTGTGTGGAAATGACTGAAAAAATGCGCTTTGCAGCAGAGCAAGTCGCTGCAACGAAGAGCACAATTATGGCGGTATCCCCAAAACAAGGCGTTATCTCAATTGAAGGGCACTATGATGAAGCGATTGCTGCACTGGGCGTTTTAGAGCTGATCCAAGCTGCTCCAGATGTAGATGGTCATATTATTGCCTGCTTTGGTGATCCTGCTTTATATGCAGCGCGTGAAGTGGCCACTGCACCTGTCATTGGCATTGCTGAAGCTGCTTTTCATATGGCGACCTTAGTGGCGACTAAATTTAGCATTGTGACCACCTTGTCACGCACTAAAATCATTGCCGAACATTTATTACAGCAATATGGTTTTAGTGGTCATTGTGCCAAGATTCGGTGTATTGATTTGCCAGTAATGGCACTAGAACAACACCCTGAACAGGCCTATCAAGCCCTATTAGCACAGTGTTTGGCAGCAAAACAGCAGGATGGCATTGGGGCAATTGTATTGGGCTGTGGTGGTATGGCTGAAATGGCTGATCGGGTTAGTGTAGAGCTGAATATTCCCATTATTGATGGAGTACGTGCTGCGATTAAACTCATTGAAAGTTTGCATGGCTTAGGAATAAAAACCAGTAAATGGGGCGATTATGCCTATCCACAGCAAAAATAAGCTAGAATCAGGCGTCATGTGATCTAGAGGATATTGCCATGTTTATTAAAGGTATTAAACGCAATTATGACAAAATTAATGCCGATGACAGTATTGCAGATACAGACAAAATTGATGCCTTGCTGTTAGCTTTGGGTAAAGACTATTTAATCAGCCAAGACAACCGTGTCTATGTTTTTCAAAAAGGTGATTTAACGGTTCAGTTTGATGCCAAACATGCGCGTGCTTATCATTTTAAAGATTATGTTGTGAAAGACATGAACAAACTCTTTCATGGCTTTTAATAAAAAACCTCCTGAATAGGAGGTTTTTTTGTCGCTGTTTTAAGCTTGTGGACGTGCCACGTCGCCATTTAAGTACTCAGGTAAATCAAGCACCTCTAAGCCTAATTCTGTTAAAGCCTGAGGTTTAGCCACCACCAAAGCTTTATAACCTTGCGCTGTAGCAATGGCATTGACCACTTCCACATCATTATGCAATTTGCTTGTTGGCGCTGGTGCCTCACCTTGACCAGCCACTAAGTGTAACCAATGTTTTGGTTTGGCTTTAAACCATAAACGCGCCACAATTTCTTGACCCAAATAACAGCCTTTGTCGTAATGCACGCCATCACGTTGATGTAAACGTAATTCTTGCGGTTGGAATTCGCCTAAACTTGCAGCA
The DNA here is from genome assembly GCF_059515805.1 of Acinetobacter sp. CY05. Taxonomy (NCBI): domain Bacteria; kingdom Pseudomonadati; phylum Pseudomonadota; class Gammaproteobacteria; order Moraxellales; family Moraxellaceae; genus Acinetobacter; species Acinetobacter sp. CY05. The sequence continues at coordinate 45,700 of NZ_JCAKMW010000005.1, forward strand.
ACCAGCCAAGCTTGGCCGGCCTCAATGGCAGCCAACTGCCATGCTGTGATATCGGTTTCTGCTGTAGAAAACGTGGTGCTATCTCCACTTAAGCTTGGATACACTGGACCCAGTTCTTCAAGCTTCATTTTAGAAAAAGCACCAAACTTTTTAATGTGCTTGGCTAATTCTTCGGCTTGGTCTGCTGTAGTCACAATGACAAAACTTTCTGGGTTGAGTTTAGTGAGCCACAAACCAAACTGTAAACGACCCTTTAAGTTACAAATTCCCGTATAACGGGTGACATTTTCCGCTAAACGCTCTACATGTAGTGTCACTTGGCCTTGTAGAAATTTTTGTGCATCTACACCCACTAAACTCAGTGCAACAAATGCTGGCGCTGTGCTCATAATTGCCTCGAATCAAATTATTTCAATATCAAGTTATTGTGCATCAAGCTGCTGTTTCAGGCAAACTTAAAACGTATCTATTGCGCGTGATGCAATGCCCAATAGGCCTAAGCTTCGGTTAGCTTGACAGGCTAAAAGATGCTTGTTAATTTGCCCGACTTTCTTCTTGCTTGAACATTGATATGCCTTTAGATGATGATTTTGTCTATCAACCGCCGCAAGATCCTTTAGTAGTGCTGTATGAGGATCAAGATTTAGTAATAATCGACAAACCTGCTGAACTGCTGTCTGTACCTGGGCGTTTACCTGAGCATCATGATAGTGCCTATTTACGTGTATTAGCGCAGTATCCTGAAGCCAAAATCACCCATCGTTTAGATATGGCCACCTCAGGCATTTTAATGTTTGCTAAACACCGTGATGCAGAAGTGGCGGTGAGTAAAATGTTTCAAGCACGCACTGTCACCAAGCATTACAGCGCTTTGGTACAGGGACATTTACAAGGGACAGGGCAGGTGGATGTGCCTTTAATTACCGATTGGGATCATCGACCACGCCAGATGGTGCACTATGAGTTGGGTAAAAAAGCCTTAACCTTATATGAAGCCCTGCATTACGATGCCAAGCAAGAAATGACTCGGGTTAAACTGACCCCGATTACCGGACGTTCGCACCAGTTGCGTGTGCATATGTTGCATTTGGGTCATCCTATTATTGGCGACCAAATTTATCATCCGCACGGTAAACACAGCCCTTTAAAACGTATGGCTTTACATGCCGCTTATTTAGGCTTTACTCAGCCTTTAACAGGTCAAGTACTTGAGATTCAATCTCATCCAACATTTTAAATAACAGCTTTGCTGTGCTGTGTAGTTAATACAGCTACACAGCAACAAATTGACTAACAATTGCTTAAAAAATCAGCTAAGCTGTTTTTGTGTATCACATTTTAATCAGCACAGAATAAGGATAAAAAATGTATCGCGATTATCAAAAATTTCCCGATGATGAAAACGGCAATCTTTTATGGCAGATGTATGAAGATGGCGATGATTTAAGCGAAGTACATGAAATTGAATTTTCATTAACTTTTAATGATCAAGCCAAAGCCGAGCGCGCGGCTTTACACCTCTTACGTGAAGAACAAAAAATCAGTTTATTTTTAGACCAACAATTGCAACCTGCTGAATGGCGTTTAACCTTATTTACCGAAATGTCACCTAATTATGAGGAGATCGTTGACCTAGAGACATGGTTGGCACAAATCGCACATGATTTCGAAGGCGAGTATGACGGCTGGGGGTGTATGGCCTATGTATTTGACGACGAAATTGATGGAACGTCTTAATTTGTATGAGCAAAGACACTTGGAATCAATTGGCTTGGCATTAAATACACAAGGCAAAAGCACTGATCTCTGTTAATATGTGCCTTGAGTGTTAATTCTATGTTAATTTGAGGTCAATATGTCGTTGCCTAATTGTCCAAAATGCCAATCGGCATATACCTATGAAGATGGTGTATTATTGGTATGCCCTGAGTGTGCCCATGAATGGCAAGAAGCTGCTGCTGAAACGGAAAGCTTAAATATCATTAAAGATGCCAATGGCAATGTCTTAAGTGACGGTGACAGCGTAACCGTGATTAAAGACCTAAAAATTAAAGGCTCTTCATCTGTTGTCAAAGTGGGGACTAAGGTCAAAAGTATTCGTTTAGTGCCTGAGGCGAGCGATGGACATGACATTGATTGTAAAATTGATGGCATTGGGCAAATTAAGCTTAAATCTGAGTTTGTGAAAAAAGCTTAAGACTAAAAATGGAGCCACGGGCTCCATTTTTATTTTATGCTAAATACCTGTTAATCCATGAGCCTAAGTTATGCCCCACATTCATGTTGAATATTCCGCTAATGTTGAAGATTTAGCCGTTAAACCGTTATTGCTTGCTTTAAACCAAACTATGCTTGAAGGTGCTTATGTATCTTCGGCACTAGATGTAAAGAGTCGCGCCGTGTGTCAGGATGATTTTGTCATTGGTTTGGAGGCTCAAGATCAAGGTTATGTACATATCAAAGTCTCATTACTCACCGGACGCTCACTTGAGTTACAAGCAGAAATTTCACGTAAATTGTTAGCAGTCTTAAAGGCACATGTACCTACACAAAAAATCAATATCCAACTTTGTGTAGAAATTTTAGAAATGAACAAAACCACCTATAGTAAAAATGTGATATCCATCTAACATTCAACACCAAAGGATAAGTAAAACCTATTCTTTGGTGTATATCTAACACAGGTCACAAAAATAAATTACTGAAATATAACAAAAAAATCAACAAGCCTCTGTCTAAAGGCAAGCTTTGCTTGAATAATAACGCCTAAATTATACAGACAGATTCTATGTTGGTAGATTGTAGCATTTATATATTGCTATGCTAAAAAGGCTGTCTTATCGGTTTTAACTTGTGTATAAACGATGATCGATTTGTGTGATGAGTAAATGATTTGCTCTGTTTCACAGATTTGATTCTCCTCATGATGTAAGCAATATCCGACCGATTACAGGTCAATTTTTCTTTAATGCCGAGCTTGTTTCAGTTAAACAATTGGAGAAACATTAATGTCCGTTCAGTTTGTTGGTGATGTGCATACTGCGCAAGAAATTTTGTTTAAAATTAAGCAATGGGACAACGCTGTCGCAAAAATGGATATTCAGGCGTTAACAGACTTGTGTCAAAAAGATGTCAGTGTATTTGATGTGAGTTCGCAACTCGAAGGCGCGGTGGCCTATAAGGAATTATGGGAGCAATACAGCCCTTATTTTGCTGAGGATGTTTGTGTATATCGGCAAGATGTGAAGATCTACGCTGAAAATGATTTGGCCTTTGTGCATTGTTATTCAAAGGTCGATCGTTGTGAGCAAAAAAATAGTTTAAATTTGCCGTGGTGTCGCACCACGTTGTGTTTTCAAAAGACCCAAGGCAAATGGAAAATGGTGCATCAACATATTTCTATGCCCTGTGCGATGATCTAAGCATATTCACGCCGCCATGTGAGCGGTATTTTTAACTAAGAGTATTTTGTGCTGCATGCTGAGCTAGCCTCAGACACGATGCTTAACGCTATAACTTCATCTAAACAAGTAGGATATAATGAGCGTGAAAGGGTTATATCTGTATAGAGGAAAAGTGCTGTGTGCAATTGACTGGCTACACGTGTTTGCTCAAGGAGAGCAGCATGCAAAAAGCACTGTTACTTGGTTTTAGCCTCATCACATCACCGCTGTATGCGATGAGCTTTAGTCATTTAGATTGGGAAATTGCTTGCGATAATACCCATACCTGTCGTATGGCAGGTTATCAAGCCGATGGTGCCGCGCCAGCCTCAATACTGTTGACTTATCCCGCTGGTGCACATGCTAAATTGACAGCCAAAGTGCAAATTTTAGCGGCACCTGCTAAAGCCAGCTTATGGATCAATGCTCAACATCAGGGTCTAGTTGATTTTAAAAATCATCAAGCAAGTTTAAGCCAAGAACAGATTCAAGCAGTATTGGCTACCGCACGCCAAAATAGCCGGATTGAGCTGCGTCAAGGCAAAAACACGTGGCGGATTTCCGATCGTGGCTTCAGTGCAGTTCTACTCAAAGCCGATGAATATCAAAAACGCCTAGGCACCAGCTCAGCTTTAGTGGCCAAAGGGCAGCAAAGTTCCTATCAAGTCCGCCAAGCCGTGCCTCTACCGATTTATCATTTGACCCACTATACCCGTGGCCAAGCCCAGCATTATGCCTTTGACTCCACACTGGCTAAAGCACTCGTACCTTTACTCAAAAAAGCCACAACCAGAGAGGATTGTCCTCAGTTATGGCAAGAGCATGAACAATTACACAGCAAGCTGACCATCTATCCGCTAAATGCCAAGCAAGTGCTAGTCGAGCGCCCATGTTGGCAAGCAGCGTATAATTTTGGTGCAGGAATGTGGTTGATGAATAAGCAACTTAACCAAGTACAGCAATTGGTTAGTACCTCTGCAACCAGCTTTAGTGAAGGACAGATTTTTTCTGCTCAAAAAGGACGTGGCCTAGGTGATTGCTTAAGCATCGATGAATGGGCATTGGTCGGATACCGTTTCCGCCCTAGCTATAGTGCAGTGAGTTTGCAGTGCAAAGGCTTTCAGGGCGGTGCATGGCAACTCCCTATTTTGATTACTCAAGTCTCAGATTAATAACAAGCCCCGGGTTAGCGAGGCTATTTTTTAAAGATGTTGCTGCAATTTGGCAGTGATTTCATCCAGTGCTTTAATGCGTTTGACTTCATCCCACAGCAATTTCGCTTCAGGATAATGCTTACTCATCATGCCTAGCCACTGTTTATAACGCCCCACCATGTTCATTTCTTTTTTATAGCCACCACTTAAAAAGCGAATTTGTAAGCCGACTAAATCTTGCCAAGTGAGTAAAGGCGTATCGCTATTTTGGCGGATACATTGGGTTAAATCAGGGGTTGTGACTGCACCACGACCAATCATTAAATCTTCACAGCCAGATTCAAGTTGGCACTGTTTAGCATCCTGATTGTTCCAAATTTCACCATTGGCAATCACATTAATGTTGAGTGCTTCACGAATCGGCTGTAATAAGTCCCAAAAAGCTGGCGGAGTATAACCATCGGCTTTGGTGCGGGCATGTACAGTGACCCACGCTGCACCTGCATCTTCAATGGCATGTGCATTTTCTAAGGTAAAATTACGATCTAAATAACCCAAGCGCATTTTAGCTGAAACAGGAATATGGCTCGGTACAGCATCACGTACCGCTTTCACCAATTGATGCACAACTTCTGGTTCATCGAGTAAAACTGAACCACCACGGTGTCGGTTTACGGTTTTGGCAGGACAGCCAAAGTTCATATCAATAGCAGGAGCGCCCAGTTCTACAGCACGAACTGCATTGGCAGCCAGCATATCAGGATCATTGCCTAAAAATTGCACATGCACGGGCGTGCCTGCAGCCGTTTTACCGTCAGTTAATAATTCAGGGCAATAGGCATGATACACATGATCGGGAAGGACAGAGTTGGTAACACGAATAAACTCAGTGACACACCAGTCAAAGCTACCTACGGATGTCAGCACATCACGCATAATCGGATCAGTTAAGCCTTCCATGGGTGCAAGCACAAGTTTCAAAGCGTACTACCTTTAAATAAAAACGGTGTTATACGCAAATTGCTGCACGCTGTCTAGTCAAGCAACAGCGAGATTACTTAAGAATATAGTCAGTAATTAAATGACCTAAAACAAAGCCTAAGATGGAATACAACGTAATAATAAAGAAGGTAAACCAAGCTTTGTTTTTCTTTTTTAGAGAATTCAACATGTTAAACTCCATGCATACAGGATTTGATTCATTTTAGCGCAAATTCAACGAAAAGCCAGTTTTAGTACTCGTTGGCATACTAGGGCGAATCAATCCAGATGCAACGTGTTTCTAAACCTTAGAAACACGTTGATACCAACTTAAAGACGGCGACATTGGCCTTCTTTATTGCCTTCAACTCGGTTGGCGCCACCAATAGGTTGAATGCTATTTTTTTCACACTGTAGATTGCCATCGACAGTATTTTCACGCACCACAATATTTGAACGGTTTTCTTTGAGTTGAATATCACCGTTCACTTCATTGTTGAGTAACTGAATTTTTTGGCCTTTTTCTAATTGAATATTGCCATCAATACGGTTATTTTGGGCAATCACACGACTAAATTGATCTTTAGATTCTAAATTGCCATCAATATTTGAGTTGGTGATTTGGGCTTGTGCACCACTATACAGCATGACATTACCTTTAATGGTGACTTGGTCGAGCTGACAATTTTTGCTGATGGCAACGTTGTCATCAATATGACGTTGACTGATGCTACCATTACAATAAAAATCGGCCAGCGCGATGCTAGAGCAGCTCAGTAAGGCGAGTGTAATCATTATTTTTTGCATAGATTTGTCCTAGATTTATTATTTTGCATTCAAAATATATGACAAGAATATGAAGAAAAGATGACCAACGTGTGAGCGTATGAAGAGGATGCCGAGGCGATCAGTTAACGCGCTAGAATCAGCTCTAAAACAAACTTAGAACCAATAAAACCCAGCGCCAATAAGGCAAACCCTATTAAGGTAAAACGAATGGCTTTTTGACCTCGCCAACCAAAGGCATAATGTCCTGTCAGTAGTACTGCGTACACCAGCCAAGACATTAAACTAAACACGGTTTTATGCGCTAAATGTTGGGCAAAGAAATGATCAATGGTAAAGAAACCAAAACCCAACGCCAGCGTTAACATAATAAAACCAGTGATGAGTAAATCAAATAACAGAGATTCCATGGCCTGTAAGGGCGGCAGTAAATTGACCCAGACCCGTTTTTTATTTTTCTTCTTTAATTCGCGGTTTTGAAACCAAAGCAGTACGGCATGAATAGCCGCCATAAATAACACGGCATAGGCAGACAGCGATAAAATAATATGAACGTCTAAACCCAATGACGAGGGTGTAGCCTCAAGCTTAGCTGGGCTAAAGGCAAAGCCTAAAATCAACCCCATTGCTGCTACAGGAATAGCAATTAAATTTAAGGCCAATACCGGACGATAGGTGCTAAATAAAGTACTTAACAGCAACATTAAGCCTGAGGTAAATGACAATAAATTAAACAGATCATAATGAATACCCAGCGGAGTGAGCATATCGTGATACAACACGAAGCCATGCAAAGCCAGTCCCAAACTTAAGGTTAAAGTGACCAACCAACGATTAGGTTCTGATTTAGCCAACAAATGCGCGCTCACATAACAAAACGATGTGCTATAAGCAATTAAGGCGAGAATCGTATAAACCAAGGGTAGGCTAATCATGTCAAACCTTTTTCAGGATGATGAATATTCATAGATGTAAATTCGACGCGAACTACAGTATCCTATAACATTCTATGCATAAATTTTCTATTTTTAAGAAAGATTTTTCTGCAACAACCATTTTAAGCGGATTTTGCAATGTTTGATACCTTAACAGAACGACTCACGCAGAGTTTAAGAAATGTTACTGGCTCAGGGCAGCTAACCGAAGACAATATTAAAGATACGCTACGTGAAGTGCGTATGGCACTTCTTGAAGCCGATGTGGCGTTACCTGTAACTCGTGAGTTTATCGCGAAAGTTAAGGAAGAAGCATTGGGTCAAGAAGTAATGACTCAGTTGTCACCGGGCCAAGCCTTCGTCAAGATCGTTTATGACGAATTGACTAAAATGATGGGTGCTGCCAACGAAACTTTAGACTTACAAGCAAAACCACCAGTGGTGATTTTACTTGCAGGTTTACAAGGTGCGGGTAAAACCACCACGGCGGCAAAATTGGCACGCTTCTTACAAGAACGTCAAAAGAAAAAAGTGGCGATGGTCTCTGCCGACGTTTACCGTCCAGCGGCAATTAAACAGCTACAAACCGTAGCCGGCGAAGTGGGCGCGATTTTCTTTGAATCAAGCGCAGACGAAAATCCAATTACCATTGCCAATCGTGCCATTGAACAAGCCAAAATTCAGTTCGCTGATGTGTTAATCGTCGATACTGCAGGTCGTCTGCATATTGATGACGACATGATGGACGAAATTAAAGACTTACACGCAGCAATTAGCCCAACTGAAACGCTGTTTGTGGTTGATGCCATGACAGGTCAAGATGCGGCCAATACAGCCAAAGCCTTTAATGATGCGTTACCATTAACGGGTGTGATTTTAACCAAAACCGATGGTGATGCGCGTGGTGGTGCGGCACTGTCTGTACGTGCCATTACTGGTAAGCCAATTAAATTCTTAGGGATGGGTGAAAAACTCGATGCCTTAGAACCATTCCATCCTGAGCGTGTGGCACAGCGTATTTTGGGTATGGGTGATGTGCTTTCTTTAGTCGAAGAAGTTGAACGTAAAATCGACAAAGAAAAAGCCGAGAAAATGGCGCAAAAATTGCAAAAAGGCGGTAGCTTCAACTTTGAAGATATGCTGATGCAATTTGAACAAATGAATAAAATGGGCGGCATGATGGGCTTCTTAGATAAGTTGCCAGGCATGAGCAATTCAGGTATTCAAGACGCAATCGCGCAAGCCAATCCTGAAAAGCAAGTCAAAAAAATGCAAGCCATTATTCATTCGATGACCATTAAAGAACGTCGTAATCCAGACCTCATGAATCCAAGCCGTAAAAAACGTATTGCGGCAGGTTGTGGTATGGAAGTGGCTGAGGTGAATAAACTCATCAAACAGCATGCACAGATGGCAAAAATGATGAAGAAATTTGCCAATCCAACGGGTATGGCAAAAATGATGAAATCATTATCAGGTCTGCAAAAGCAATTTGGCGGCGGTGGCATGGGGCCACTATTTGGCAGTAAAGATCCAAAATAAGAAAAAGGCGCTAAATGCGCCTTTTTTATACTTTATGTTTAGCATTTTAAACTGTGCTGTCAGGATGCTGGCTAAAAAAGTACTGTAAACCTTTGAGTAATAAGTCATGCTCAACACGAGGCTGATAGGGCTTTAAATACTCTGCAAACAGTGGTGCATCACCCCCAGTTAAAATTAACTCGCGTGGTGAACTGTCTAAAACTTTTTCAATGCTACTGACCAAACCCAATAAAATGCCATGATGAACGGCATCAATGGTATTACGTCCTGGATTTAAATTATCAAAAGCAGCTTCAGGGATCTTAATGCCTTTGGTATTTTGAATTAATGCATCTCGCTGCAAATAAAGATTTGGTAAAATATAGCCACCCAAATGCTGTAAACCATCGGCTAAATCAATGGTTAGTGCGGTACCACAGCTGATCACACAATATTTTTTGCTTGGATCTTGTGCTACGGCTAAAACTTGCAACCAGCGGTCAATGCCCAGTTGTTGCGGCACATCGTAGCCGCAGCTTAAGCCGGCATATTCAGCTTGCACTTGGGCGCAAATTACTGGAACTTTTAAGCGATTGAGTAGCTGGCGAATACGTTGATTGGAGTCTAAATCCAATACTGAAGACACGCCTACACTTTGAATATTGAGCTTTTTAAAGTGTTGCATTAAGCCTAGAAGTAAATCCGCAGGCGATTGTAAATGCATTTCGGCGCCGTGTTCGATCACGTTGTCGTCTTGAGTAATCCAATATTTTAGCCGTGTATTGCCAATATCGAGCCACAATTTTTTCATGCTTGGGCCTCATCTAAGCGCAAACGGCCTTGATAAAAATGCTGTGTGCCGTGTTCAGTTGTAATCATGACAGCACCATCATTGTCAATGCCGATGAAAGTGCCTTGCACAGTGCCTCCTACATGTTCAAATGTAACGGGTTGTTCTTTAAAAGCAGCATGATGGTTAAAACGGGCAGCTAAATTTTGGCAGCGATGATCAAACCATTGTCCTGCTTGTTGAATGGCTAGATAAAGCTCGGCAACCAAGTCCACCCGCGAAGTAGGGGCTAAACCTAGGGTGCTTAAGGCTGTTGCTGCTTGGTTAATATGGTTTGATTGTACTGGATCAATATTGATCCCCACACCCACCACCACTTGGTTTGCAGAAATTGGCTCCACTAAAATGCCACCCCATTTGCCATGTAAACTATATAAGTCGTTGGGCCATTTAATTTGTAACGCTAAATCTTTTAGACTTGGCATTTGTAGGATATTTAACGCAATTTCTAAGGCTAAACGCCCATCAATGGCTGTGTTTAAATTGAGCAACGTGCTTAAATAAATATTACCTACAGGTGAAACCCACTGGCGTTGGCGCTGGCCGCGTCCGGCAGTCTGCTGGTGACTACACACCAAGACACTATGAATGCCTTTTTTGGCAATTTCACGTACATCATCGTTGGTTGACTCAGTAATTGGTTTAACCAACAGCACCTCTGGTAGTTGTCCGACCTGTTGTAAGCATTGCTGTAACTGGCGAGTTTCTAAATCCATTTAATTTTAAATTGAGTAAAAAAGTCTTATGGAGTTAATCACATATTTATTGATTGGTGCAATTGCCGGATTTGCCGCAGGTTTGTTTGGTGTCGGTGGTGGCTTAATTATTGTGCCAATTTTATTTGTGGTGTTTAGCCAAGCCGGTTTTGATCCAAGCGTCATTATGCATATGGCGGTCGGGACCTCCTTAGCCACGATTATTATCACCTCAATCAGCTCAGTGACTGCTCATCATAAAAAGGGTGCAGTGCTGTGGCTTGTGTTTAAGAACTTAGCACCTGGTTTGGTGATCGGTTCATTCTTAGGCGCAGGGATTGCAGATTATTTATCAGGTCAGGGTTTACAGCTGATCATTGGTGCTTTTGCATTGTGGGTCGGTTATCGTATGTTGAGCGGTGCTCAAGCGCAGGTCGATCCCGCACAGCGCTTACCCAGTACAGCCGCTCAAATGTTAGCAGGGGGTGGCATTGGTGTCGCCTCGGCAATTTTTGGCATTGGCGGTGGCAGCTTAACCGTTCCTTATTTAAATAAGCAGGGCGTGGTGATGCAACAAGCCGTTGCGACTTCGGCTGCGTGTGGTTTACCGATTGCCATTGCTGGGGCTTTAGGTTTTATGTGGTTTGGCGCAAACAGTAGCGTAACGATCCCCCATACCATTGGCTATGTGCACATTTACGCTTTTATTGGCATTAGTGTGATGAGTTTTATCACTGCAAAATTGGGGGCAAAAGTTGCACATCGTCTGTCACCTGCTATGCTCAAACGCTGTTTTTCGCTATTACTGATCTGTGTTGGGCTGTATTTTATCTATCAAGGCATAATGGCATAAAATAAAAGTGCATCTTGTTTATATTGTTGGTTAAAATGACACCAGATGATTTTAATTCTTAGTGCAATAACAACAACAGGATCACTATGCCACAACATGAGGGCAGCAGCTTGGCACAGCAGATCGCTGAGCATATTGCAAAACAAATTATTCAAGGTGACTTGGTTGAAGGGGAACGTATTCAAGAGTTACGTATTGCGGATGAGTTAAAAGTCAGCCGCGGTTCGGTACGTGAAGCCTTACTATTATTAGAACGCACCCATTTAATTGCAATTTACCCGCGCCGTGGGGCGATTGTCACAGAAATGTCGACAGCACAAGTCAATGCCTTGTTTGACACATTGGCATTAATTTTAGGCCAGATTGCCACCAATATGACTGAAGATTTAAGCATTTCACAAAGAATGTATCTGAGCCAATTAGAGCAACAATTACATGATTATGTAACGCAAACCGATATTGAACATTTTTATGATGCGATTTTCTTCTGCTTTTTAGAGTGTTTACAAGCTGAACGTTATTTATATGTGGGGAGGTTTTATCAAGAACTGTTGCCAAGTTTAAGACGCTGTTATTTTTTAACCTTAAATACCGCCAAGTATGAGCTTGAGCAATCCGAAGCCCAGTTTAAATTGGTGATTGCTGCAATTTTAAGCCAAAAAACCCAACAAGCCACTTTATTTATGCACGATTTTTGTCGACACTTGCAACAGCTTGTGTTGCAGTCGCTGACACGAATGAAACAAATTGAATTGGCCTGGGCAAAACGTTCACGGCGGTAATTAGGACATTATGCGTTTAAGCAGTTTAAAACTTTCCGGCTTTAAATCATTCGCCGACAGTAGTACCTTAAATTTTAAAGCCAACCGTACTGCGGTGGTGGGTCCTAACGGCTGTGGTAAATCCAATGTGATTGACGCCATTCGTTGGGTGATGGGTGAGTCGAGTGCACGGCAATTGCGTGGCGGTAGCATGCAAGACGTGATTTTTACTGGTACAGCCAAGCGTAAACCGGTGGGGATGGCCAGTGTTGAACTACGTTTTGAGAATACGCAAGGTAAATTAGGTGGCATGTATAATGCCTATACTGAATTATCGGTACGGCGTCAGGTCAATCGTGAGGGTAAATCAGAATACTTTTTAAATGGCACCAAATGTCGTCGCCGGGATATTACCGATATTTTCTTGGGCACCGGTTTAGGCCCACGCTCGTATGCCATTATTGAACAAGGCATGATTAATCGTTTAGTGGACGCTAAACCGGAAGAAATGCGGGTTTATATTGAAGAAGCAGCAGGGGTGTCACGTTATCAAGCGAGGCGCCGTGAAACTTTAAATCATCTAGAACACACCACGCAAAATCTAGAACGTTTAGAAGATATTCGTGTTGAACTCAGTAGCCAACTGAAAACGTTAAAACGCCAATCAGAAGCAGCATTACACTATCAGCAGCTTAAAGCTCAAATCCGCAGCTTAAAAATTGAAGTATTGTCATTTCAATATGGGCAAAGTGTCCGTTTACAACAAGAATATAGCCATGACATGAACAGTTTAGGCGAGCGCTTTCAGCTGGTAAGTGCTGAGCTCACCACACTTGAACATGACTTAAACTCAAGTCAGCAGCTGTTTGAACGTTTGATGAGCCAATCTATACCCCTCCAACACAACTGGCAAACGGCTGAGCAACGACTGACTGAGCTAAAAGGTCAGTTGCAACATAAACAACAATTCATTGCGCAAAACCAAGCCACTTTAAGCCAGCTCAATCAGCAAAAACAGCATAGCCAACAACGTCTACAACTGATTGAACAACAATTAGCGTATTTAAGTCTGCAACACAGCGAAGAGACAGTTAAACAACAAGAAGCGCAACAAACTACTCAGGCAGCAGCGCAACATCTAGCAGCATTCAAACAGCAACAACATCAGTTACAGCAGCACTATCATGCTGTTAAAAGCCAAGTTGAACGCCAGCAACAGCAGCAGTTGCACATGCGTAGCCAAATTGAACAGCTCAATAAAGGTATCGAACGCCAGCAGCAGCAACATGACATGCTGCACGCCCAAGCCCATGCTTTGGCTGGACATTATCAGCAGGATGAAATTGCCGCTTTACAGGCTGAACATAGTGATTTAAATATCAGCGTATTGCAACTGACAGAAAAAGTCACACATAGCCAAAGCATATTAGCTAACTTAGAAAATGCTGAGCGTGATTTACAGCAACAGTTACAAACGCATCAAAACCAAATTCAACTGCTACAACGTGAACAGCAGCAGCTACTCAAAGCGCTGCCTAAGCAGCCCCAACATGCGGCGCAGGGTCAAACTTTGATGCAAGCTTTGCAGCTTGCTGAACAAGCTAAGCCCTATGCCCATCTATTAGAAAAATTCTGCAGTCATTGGCTTAATAGTCAGATTTTGGATCAAGACACTGATTTTGCCCCTGATCTGGCCAGACAAATGAAACTCTCCTGTTGCAGTGCAGCCCATATTGCAGGATTGGCACCGCTTAGCACGTGGATTATCGCGCCAGCACATTCTTTATGGGCAAATGTGGCACTGGCTGAAACTTTACAGCAAGCATTAGCACAGCAAACTCAGTTGCAAACAGGGCAAAGTATTTTAACTCTAGATGGCTATCATGTGGGGCCAGATTGGTTAATTGCACTCGATTATGAACACACCCAAGTCTCGGGTTTAACTCAGCGCTTGCGCTTAGAGGAAATTGAGCAAGAAATTAGTTTGCTTGAGCAGCAAGTGGCGCTGTTAAAACCACGCCGTGCTGCCAATTTAAATCAGTTATCCTCTGCCAAAGTGAGTTTAAAACAGCAACAAGCCGATTTAAAAGGTTTGCATGATCAGCAGCATCAACTGAGTCTGGATATTGTTAAACAGCAAACTGCCGTGCAAGCTTTTGCGGTGCAACAGCAACAGCTACAGCAGCAGATGATCACCTTGGCTGAGCAAATTGAAGATGATGCTATGCAGCGTGATGAGATGGAAATTGACCTGCATGCCATTCATCTTAAGCTTGAACAACAACAACCTGAATATAAAACCCTGCAATTTCAGTTCGAAGAATCGAGCAATATCTTACAGCAAGCTGAACACGAGGCGTCATTGGCCAAGCAAAATTTTGCGCACGTGCAACAGCGTTGCCAAGAGCTGCAGCAACAAATTAGTTTATGTGAAAAAGAGGCGTCATTTTTAGCTGAGCAGCAACAGCAAGTCGACTTACAAATCCAGCAAGCCACCCGTTTGATTGAGCCGCTCAGTCAAGAATTGCCAAGCTTAACTGAGGCTGTTGAGCAGCAGCAGCAACAGGCAAGCACTTTGCAACAGAACTGGCAGATTTGGCAACAAGAGCTCAATGCTGTGCAAACGCAGCAACAAAGCTTAACTGCAAAAAGACAACAGACACAGCAACAAGACCAACAATTACGTCAAACTTTAGAAGACAAACGCTTAGCTTGGCAAGCTGCCAAGTCAGATGCAGCACATTATGCCGCACAGCTGACGGAAATGGGCGCTGAGGCTGTAGCCATTGAGTTGGACTTAGACTCTACCCAACAGACTTTAGAGGCAGCACAGCAAAAATTTGCCAAACTTGGTGCAGTGAATTTGGCAGCATCTGAAGAATATGAACAGGTTTTGGCGCGTTATGATGAACTTAAACATCAAATGCAAGACCTAGAAAATACAGTGGCCCAATTACAAGCCGCTATGAAAAGTATTGATCAAGAAACCCGTAAATTGTTTATGGAGACCTTTGATCGAGTCAATCATGAGCTTGCGAGCTTGTTTCCGAAAGTATTTAATGGCGGTGAAGCGAGTTTAAGTCTTGAATCTGACTGGCAGTCGGGTGTAAAACTAATGGCGCGCCCGCCAGGTAAACGTAATAGCTCCTTGGCCTTACTCTCTGGGGGCGAAAAAGCCTTAACTGCTTTGGCACTGGTGTTTGCGATCTTTAGACTCAATCCTGCACCATTTTGTGTGCTGGATGAAGTTGATGCACCACTTGATGATGCCAACGTCGGACGCTTTTGTAATCTAGTCAAAGAGCTGTCCGAACAGGTACAATTTATTTATATTACCCATAATAAGCTTGCAATGACGATGGCAACAGATTTATTGGGTGTCACGATGCCAGAACCGGGTGCATCCAAATTAGTCACTGTCAACTTAGAACAGGCAGAAGAATACAGTTTAGTCGCGGAGTCATAGATGGAAATCACCACAATCGTTGGTATTGTTGTCGCCATTATTATTATTGGTGTTGGTTTAAAAATGGTGCTTAGAAAAAGTAATGACGCAGCGCCATCTTTAGATTCTGAACTACATATTAACCAAGAAAGTCAGCAACCTGTTATTCCACGTCATGTACGTGATCAGCTGCAAGCAGATGCACCAGCTGAAGCCGTAGCACCTATTGCCGCAAGTGAAGCACCGGTGGTTGCTGCCCAGAAGCAGCCTGTACCACAACCAGAAAGCACGCCAGTAGCTGAGCATGTAGAGCAAAGCGTCGAAGAAAAACCAGTCCTCGACGTGCAGCCTGAAGCGCCTAAAGTCGAAAAAACGCCTGAATTTAGCTTAAACAGCACTATTGAAAAAGCTGAAATTGCTGAATTTGCCGATGAAAGTAGTATTTTAGATGCGCATCTACATGAACAACAATTGGTCGATGAAGAAAGTGCTTTAGCCACTGCAGAAGATTTTGTGGCGTTGAATGTGTATCCGGAGCGTCGTTTGCTAACAGGTGAAAAAACCTTAAAAGTCTTAATGAAATACGGATTACGTTATGGCGAAATGGCATGTTTCCATCGTTATAACGAAGACGGCACGAAACTATTATTCTCTGTGTTACAAGTGACTGACGAAGGCGCTTCAGGCTTTGATTTAGAAGCACTTTCAACAGAAGAAGTCAAAGGTTTAGCTTTCTTCTTGGCTCTGCCACATAATGATGTACAAAATGCCTTCGATACCATGGTCAGCATTTCAGGCCTAATTGCCCGTGAAATTGAAGGCACGGTTTATGATCAAAATAATCAAGAATTTACCCCACAATTACGCGAGCATTGGCGTCATCAAGCGATTGACTATCGTTCAGGGCAAGTCTCACAAGGCTAAATCCTGAATTGAAACCCATCGCGACGGTTTTTATAATAGTGTAGATAAATGATGTTTAGGGCGGGAAACCGCCCTTTTTTATGGTGAATATTGATGACAGAACAGGCCACAATCATTGCGCAAATGCGACAATTGATCCAAATCTTAGCCCAGCATAACCATGCCTATTACGTGATGGATCAACCGACCATTAGCGATAGTGAATATGACCAACTGTTTCACCAACTCAAAGCCTTAGAGCAGCAATACCCGAATTTAGTCCAAGCCGATAGCCCAACCTTAAAAGTGGGTGGTCAAGCATTGTCGAAGTTTGAATCGGTGACGCATGTGGTGCCAATGCTGTCATTGGGTAACGTGTTTAACTACGAAGACTTACAAGCCTTTGCGCGTCGTATCGAAGAGCGTTTACCCAATCAAACTGTTGAATATGATGTTGAGCTGAAATTTGATGGTTTAGCCATTTCGCTATGGTATGAAAATGGCGTGTTAAGCCGTGGTGTGACGCGTGGTGATGGTGAAACTGGCGAAGATATTACTCAAAACGTCAAAACTATTCGTAACTTACCTAAAGTCATTCAGTTAGCCGATGGCAGCGTACCTCAACTGTTAGAAGTACGCGGTGAAGTTTTAATGCCAAAAGCAGGTTTTGAGAAACTCAATGCCGATAACCAAGCACGTGGCGAAAAAACCTTTGCCAATCCGCGTAATGCCGCGGCAGGGAGTTTACGCCAACTCGATCCAAACATTGCCGCAGCGCGTCCTTTGGCGTTTTATGCTTACGGAATTGCTCAGTGCCAGCCACATCATGGTTTAATCAGCATGTCAGCGAGTCTTGAATGGCTCAATCAACTCGGCTTTGCCGTGGGCGAACGTCATTTTGTCTGTGATTCCATTGAAGCTGTACAAGCCGCTTATGAACAAATCAACCGTGAACGCCCAGAGTTGTTGGTTGAAATTGACGGTATGGTGATTAAGGTCAATGACCTGAAACAACAGCAACAGTTGGGTTTCTTAAGCCGTGAGCCACGCTGGGCAACCGCTTATAAATTCCCCGCAGTGGCAGCCTTGACCACAGTCGACAATATTGACTGGCAAGTGGGACGTACAGGTACTTTAACACCTGTGGCGCGTTTAAACCCTGTGGCAGTCGGTGGCGTGACAGTGTCCAATGTAACCCTACATAATATTGGTGAAATTCACCGTTTAGATGTGCGCGTGGGTGATACGGTGAGTGTTTATCGTAGTGGTGATGTGATTCCAAAAGTGGAAAAAGTCTGGCCAGAATTTCGTCCTGTAGATGCTGTAGAAATCCATTTACCAAAAAATTGCCCAGTGTGTGATTCGCCTGTAGTCATGCCAGAAGGTGAAGCACTCGCGCGTTGTTCGGGTGGCTTGTATTGTGCCGCGCAGCGCATCGAAGCCATTCGTCACTTTGTGTCGCGTAAAGCTTTGGATATTGAAGGTTTAGGTGATCGTTGGGTGGAATCGTTATTACATCTGGATTTACTTAAAGATGTGGCTGATATTTACCATTTACATGAGCATCGTGAACAGCTACTAACGATTGAAAAAATGGGCGAAAAATCAGTGCAAAACCTGATTGATTCGATTGAAAAAAGCAAGAAAACCACGCTAGCAGCCTTTATTTATGCGCTTGGGATTCGTGGCGTGGGAGAAACCACCGCCCGTATGCTGGCCAACACCTTCCAAACTTTAGAGGCGCTCAAAGCTGCTGATTTAGACGCCTTAAAGAAAACGCCTGATGTGGGCGATATTACCGCAGAATGGATTTTAGATTTCTTCCAAGCAGAGCATAATTTGGAAGTGGTACAGCGTTTAATTGAGGCGGGCATTCATTGGGATGCACCGATTGCGCCAACGCGTCAACCACTCAATGGCGAAAGTTGGGTGGTCACAGGTACATTAAGCAGCATGGGGCGTGATGAAGCGACACAATTGCTGCAAGCTTTAGGTGCACGCGTGAGTGGCAGTGTCTCAAGTAAAACCAAATGTGTCGTTGCAGGTGAAAAAGCTGGTTCTAAATTAGACAAAGCAGAAAAATTGGGTATTACCGTATTAAATGAACAACAGTTTATTGCCCTGATGAAAGAACATGGTCAAATCGAGGACTCATCTGTCTAAACAGTGACTGACATAAAAAAGGCACCGAGGATAATTAATCTTTTGGTGTCTTTTTTTATGCCACTTACGTAAGGATCAGCGTTGCTGAGCATGCTATGGCGCAGACAAATACAAAGACAGGGTCGTTATTGTGTACAATATCGATTCATTTGCTGCCTGAGCAAATGATTCTGTTCTCCCGTTAATGATTGGCATACACATGGCGCAAGCAAAGAAATCTTTTCCACAACAAAAATCGCAATTACATGCACGAAATCTGCATCGCAGTCGTTACGATTTTCCTGAGCTGATCAAGAGCTGTCCAGAACTTGCACCTTTTGTCCGTCCAAATCAATATGATGATCTTTCAGTCGACTTTTCTGATCCACAGGCTGTAAGAATGCTCAATAAAGCTTTGCTCAAGCATTTTTACGCCATTCAATATTGGGATATTCCGCAAGATTATCTTTGCCCACCGATTCCGGGTCGAGCCGACTATATTCACTATTTGGCTGACTTGCTGAGTGATAACAACAAAGGTCAGATTCCAACTGGACACGCTGTTCAAGTACTCGATATTGGCGTTGGCGCAAACTGTATTTATCCGATCATTGGGCGTCAAAGCTATGGTTGGAAATTTGTTGGCTCAGATATTCATGCTGCATCAGTGAAGAGTGCGCAATTTATTGTCGAGGCCAATCCGAATTTAAAAAAGGGCATTCAGATTCGCTTACAAAAAACACCGAGCAATATTTTTAAAGGGCTGATTAAAGCCACAGATCGTTTTGATCTAACCCTGTGTAACCCACCATTTCATGCCTCACAAGATGAAGCCAATGCCACAGCAACACAAAAATTACGTAAACTTGGTCAACCATTAGATCGCACTAAAGTGGTATTAAACTTTGGCGGGCAAAAGAACGAGTTATGGTGTGATGGCGGTGAAGCACGTTTTGTGTGTCAGATGGTACAAGAAAGTACCCAATTTGCAGAGCAATGTCTTTGGTTTAGTACACTGGTATCTAAGAAAACCACTTTGCCACTGCTATTAAAGACCTTGGCCAAGAGCGGTGCGGTGGATGTGAAAACCATTAAAATGACACAGGGACAAAAAGAAAGCCGTTTTGTGGCGTGGACATTTTTAGATGCAAAGCAACAGCAAGCATGGAAAAATGCGCGTTGGAATTCGGCTTAAACTGATTTTTACTAAAAATTGTGAGCTTGTCAGTACATACTAATGCACAAGCTCAATTTTTTAGCGATCAAGGTCATGTCGCTAGGCCCAATAATGTTCCATTCTGTTACAAAAAAACAATACGCCATAAAAGCACTGTAATGATGTGAATTTAAGCTAAGCAATGAGTTTAAGATGTTCTTTTATATGTATTAATTACTAGTTTGAGTAGTGTAAATGCAAGTACTTCTCATTTTAATTATATAAAAATCATTAACTTACGAAAAAATTGCTTTGCAAAGTGAGCTTAAATCCGAGATAATTTTTACAGAATTAATAAATTATACTATTGGAGATGGATGATGCGTGGCAATCCTGAGGTTGTAGATTATTTAAATATGCTGATTGGCGGCGAACTTGCAGCGCGTGACCAGTATTTGATTCATTCACGTATGTATGAAGATTGGGGTTTAAGCAAAATTTTTGAACGTATTGACCATGAAATGCAAGAAGAAGCACAACATGCCGATGCAATTATTCGCCGTGTATTGTTTTTAGAAGGCACACCCAATATGCAACGTGACGACATTAATGTCGGTACCGATGTGGTCAGTTGCTTAAAAGCAGATTTAGAACTGGAATATGAAGTACGTGCCAAATTGGCGGCAGGGGTAAAACTTTGCGAAGAAAAAGGCGATTACATTACCCGTGACATGCTGCGTCAACAAATGTCAGATACAGAAGAAGATCATACCTATTGGTTAGAAAAACAATTACGTTTGATTGAATTAATTGGTTTAAAAAATTATATTCAATCGCAAATCTAATAAAAAAAGCCGCGAATCGCGGCTTTTTTTATGCTTTACAACTTAGAACTTTTTAAAGCCTTTGTTGATGCCATACGGCTTACGACCTGCATCATCACGGTCACGACGATCATCACGACGCTCGCCACGTTCACGCGGTGGAATAGACGGTGTAGTTGATTCGTTGTCACGACGTTGTTGACGTAAGAAGCCACCACGACGTGCATTGAGTGGTTTATCTTGCATACGTTCAGTACGACGTTTTGCCATACCGTAAAGACCCGTACCTTGACGTGGTTTTAACTCAACCGATTTGGTTAAGTTGTCGATATCTTGCTTGTCGAGTTCAATCCAACGACCCGTACGTAATTCACGCGGTAAAATCACTGAACCATAACGGGTACGTAATAAACGGCTTACTTTTAGACCTTGTGATTCAAAGATACGACGTACTTCACGGTTACGACCTTCTTTTACCACCACTTGATACCAACGGTTAATACCGTCACCACCAATTTCAGAGAATGATTCAAACTTGGCTGGACCATCATCTAACACCACGCCTTTAAGCATATTATTTTTTAGCTGTGGTGTCACTTCACCCATCACACGTACTGCGTATTCACGCTCAATTTCATTCGATGGATGCATTAAACGGTTGGCAAGTTCACCATCGTTTGTGAATAACAATAAGCCAGTCGAGTTAATATCTAGACGACCGACCATCACCCAGCGATCACCCGCTAAAGTAGGTAAGTTATCAAATACCGTTGGGCGTTTTTCTGGGTCGTTACGTGAACAGATTTCGCCTTCTGGTTTGTAGTAAATTAAAACACGACGACGAATTTCATCTTCAATTTGGAACTGTACTTTACGACCATCGATACGAAGCTCATCGCCTGGCTCAATACGTTCACCCACTTGGGCCACTTGACCGTTGACACTCACGCGACCCGCAGCAATGACTTCTTCCATATAACGGCGAGAACCCAAACCAACGCGTGCAAGCACCTTTTGCAATTTTTCACTCATGACAGCATAACCTTAGAAATTATCACAACAGTCCACCTATTTATGAGCTAAGTGCCTGAGCACCCAGCGCCACAAAAGCTTCCTTGGCATCCTGTAGGGGAGGCATTTGATCTAAGGAATTTAGACCAAATGCATTTAAAAATTGAGGCGTCGTAACCAACAACGCCGGTTTTCCTGGGAGTTCACGAAAACCAGATTCTTTGATCCAGTTCCAATCAAATAATGTGCGTATCACTTGGCTATTATTTGACACTCCACGAATTTGTTCAATGTCTGCTCGGGTTACTGGTTGATGATAAGCAATCACAGCAAGCGTTTCGAGCATAGATGGTGACAGACGAGTTGGTCGTTCTGGCCATGTTTGCGCAATGATCGGTTGATACTTTGCACGTACTTGAAAACGGAAACCTTGCGCGGTTTCCACCAGTTCAATTGATCTGCCGTGTTGTAGCACAGCAAGTTGTTGCAAATACTGTCGTAATTCGGCTTTGGCGTAGCGGTCGCCTAAAGCTTCTTTTAAACGAGAAAGCGGTATAGGCGTTTCACTGGCAAAAATCAGTGCCTCAAGCAACATCAGCACCTCATGTTGTTGCTCCACCTGAGTCATGCCATTACTCCTTGAATCTGTAAGCGCTGCTCGCTACCATCACTAATGATGTGGACTTTTTGCTGACGGGTCAGTTCAAGCACCGCCATAAAGGTCACCACCATACCCATACGCCCTTGGTCCGGGTGTAATAGTTGGGTAAAATCTAATACCTGCCCAGAGGCAATTTTAGTTTCAATAAAAGCAATGCGCTCTTCGAGGCGTACAGGTTCTGCTTTAACCGCATGGGTTACAGGCTCAGGGCGCTGAAAAATGCACAACATCGCGTCACGCAGCTGAGAAGCTGCAAAGCCCAGGGGTACAGCATCGTATTCGAGTTTGCCAATATGCGCCGGAAAAGTATCGCGTTCTAATAGCGACATTTTTCCTAAACGCTCAGCAGCCTGTTTAATACGTAAATAGGCTTCTAAACGTTCGACTAAATCTTTTTGTGGATCTTTTTCCAGTTGAATCTTGGCGGCTTTAGGTAGTAATAAACGGGACTTTAAATCAGCAAGCAAGGCTGCCATCACCATATAATCTGCAGTCAGCTCGATATTTAAGCTTTTCATGTTATCAATATAGGATAAATATTGACTGGCAATTGGAGCAATATCGAGCTGGAGTAAATTAAAACCGTTTTTTTGAATCAGATAAATTAAAAAGTCGAGTGGTCCTTCGAAATGCTCTAACAAGATTTCAAATGCAGCAGGAGGAATATACAAATCCTCAGGAATCGTCTCTTGCCACTCATCCAACACGCGGATGTGCGGCGCTTGTGCCAAAGCAGATTGGACAGATTGATTCATTACAGTTATGAGCCACGCGAATTTTCAAAGGCATGAAAAATTATTTCAACAAAAAGGGAGGTTGAAATAACAAATACAAGAATGCGCTTAGTGTAAAGCAAAAAGGGCAATGAATAAATTACTTACATCGGCAAATACTAAAAAAAGCCCAAAATAAATACCGGTCATTTATTTATGTGATATTTCAATAAATTAAAATGACCGAATTCAATCCATTATGTCTAAAATGTCGCCATTTTATATAAATGTAATGCAATTTATTCGTAAAATTTAAGTAAAAGCGCTGACGTCTCCGGCACCTTCACGTACTACGACAGGATAATCACCCGATAAATCGATAATACTGGTGGTTGAAAGAGTGCCCAAACCACCATCAATTAATACATCAATCCGTTTGCCCAATTGCATCTCAATCTCATAAGGGTCATCTAATGGGTCGCTTTGTCCAGGTAAAATCAAGGTTGAGGTGAGTAAAGGCTCCTCCAATTCTTGTAATAACATTTGGCAAATTGGGTTAGTCGGAATACGTAAACCAATGGTTTTCTTTTTTGGGTGCATCAAACGCTTGGGCACTTCACTGGTGGCGGGCAAAATAAAAGTGCTAATGGCAGGGGTATTGTTTTTAAGTAAACGATACATGGCATTGTCAACGCGGGCATAGGTGGCAATGTCGGATAAATCACAGCACAAAATCGCATATTGATGTTTGGCATCCAGTTGACGAATGTGTGCAATGCGCTCCATAGCGGCTTTATTACCAATTTGACAGCCAATCGCATAAGCGGCATCTGTGGGGTATACCACCACGTCACCAGCACGAATGCGCTCAACTGCCTGACTAATTAGACGTGGCTGTGGATTATCTGGATGAATTCTTAAGTGCAGCATGTTGTTCTCCCAATATTGTTGTGTTTATCAAGCGGGCACGTTTAAAACGGCTGGCAGGGAATAGCTTTATTATGCGCAGGATTTCCCTGCGCTGTTGAAAGATTATGTTATTGATCCAATTCAGTTCGTAAAAATTCTGCCTGTTGTAAGCTTTTGCCACCTCGTATACAGGTACAAATACAGGCAATAAAATGTGCAGCATCACGCGGTAACTTGGCTTCGCCATTAAAATAACGTTGCACTTGAGCATAGACATTGTCTTTAAAAGTGCTGCCATCACCCGCATCACCCGTTAAATTATCTAAAGAGACACGAAATTTGCGTCCAAAAGCTTTGGCAAATAGCCATTCAATGGCTTGTGGTTTGATTTCGACTTGTTCAAATAGCGCTTGTTGTTCTTTGGTTCTGCCATCTGGGGCATACCAATAACCTAAATCTGGCAACTTACGCCGTGCATAGCCAGCAATGGTCCAATGACTAATTTCATGTAAAGCACTGTTAAAGAAGCCATGCGCAAATTGAATTTTCGCACAACTATTTGAATTTTCAGGGAAATATTCTGGCTCGAACTCACCGCGCACTAAAGTCACATTTAAGTGGGAAAACCAGTGATTAAAGTGTAAGATAAGCCAATCTACCTGTTGAGCTTCAGTTTGCAGATTAATCCAAGGTGCGAGTTGCACGCGGTCTACGGAATCGATCAAACTTGAACGAGTAGGAGAGTTTAACTGTAATGAAGTTGTGACTTCAGGTTGCGGCTGCAACTGATGCATGACTTGTATTACCCAAATGATCTGTCTGAATAAGTACAAAATTGTATCTTAATCTTTGACAGAGTACTTATGAATTTGTAGAATTGCCGCCTTAATTATGTCAGCAAATACCTTTCCGGCACAGATTGAGCCGTTTAAATGGGCTGAACAGGGCTTTACATGGTCAGGTACCCTGCCATTGTCTCGCTTTGTTCGTATTGCTCGTGAAGCTGTTGGATCAATTGATGATCAATTGATTACCATAGACTGTAAGCTATCAATGGATGCGTATCATCGCATTGTATGGTTAGATGGCAGTGTTGAAACAAAAGTTCCAATGGAGTGCCAACGTTGTTTGGAACCTGTTGAGATCCCACTTGTTTTGGATTTTCATTTAGCTTTAGTCGATGATGAGTCACTGATAGAGCGCTTGGATGAGGATGCTGATTTCATCGTTTTAGGTGAAAGTGAAGCAACAACCAAAGGTTCATATGATGCACCTGCGACTGCTGATTTACTCTCGCTGATAGAAGATGAATTGTTATTGTTGTTGCCGTTGTCTGCCAAGCATGACGCTTGCGAACATAAGCATCAACCTGCCATTCAAGACATTGTCGAAGAAAAACGCGATAATCCGTTTGATGTTTTGTCAAGTTTGAAAGGTAAACTTAACTAAATCGTGTTATACTATTTGGTTAAGACAACTGAATTTGTTCTGATCCATTTTTTCGATATTTGTAAGGAGCCATCATGGCCGTTCAGCAAAACCGTAAAAGTCGCTCTCGCCGTGACATGCGCCGTTCACATGACGCTTTAACCGAGAATGCATTAACTGTAGACCAAGCTACTGGCGAGACTCACCGTCGTCACCACGTATCTAAAGATGGTATCTACCGTGGTCGTCAATTATTCGCTAAAGCATCTGCTGAATAATTGTTGATGCATTAAGCTTTGAGCTTAGTGAAAAAAATGGGAGCGTAAAGCTCCCTTTTTTTGTCGCTATTTTTGTTGTATTTGGCAATTACCAAAGCTGTTTTTAAGTGTTAAATTCGCGTCCATCTCAGCTAAAAACAACATGAAAGGATTTTTCTATGTCGGCAAATCGACTTGATCAAGCCGCTCAAGCCACCCAAACTGCTTTTGTTTTCCCGGGTCAGGGTTCACAAAAGACGGGTATGCTTGCGGATTTAGCTACCCAATTTCCAATCATTGAACAGACCTTTAAAGAAGCCTCAGATGCAGTAGGTTTTGACCTCTGGCATATTGCACAAAGTGGTGAAGGCATTAATGAGACCCAATATACTCAGCCTGTTTTACTCACGGCAAGTATTGCACTTTGGCGTTTATGGTTAGATTTAGGTGGGGTTGCGCCTAAATTCTTAGCAGGTCATTCTCTGGGTGAATACAGCGCTTTGGTTGCCGCAGATAGCTTAAGCCTAGGTGATGCAGCTAAATTGGTGCATTTACGTGGTCAATACATGCAAGCTGCTGTTCCACAAGGTCAAGGTGCTATGGCTGCAATCTTAGGCTTTGATGATGCCAAAGTAGTAGAGCTCTGCGCGCAAATTTCAGCACAAGATTTCGGTTCAGTTGAAGCTGCAAACTATAATGCCAACGGTCAAGTGGTGGTAGCGGGCACTAAAGCTGCAGTGGATGCCTTAATTGCCTTAGTCAAAGAGAACTCAGGTAAAGCGATTGCATTACCTGTATCTGTACCTTCACATTGTTCCCTAATGAAACCTGCAGCAGAAAAATTTGCTGAGGCATTGGAACAAACCGCCATTGAGCTACCACGCATTCCTGTAATACAAAATGTAAATGCAGAAGCGGCGCAAACGGTCGAGCAAGTACGTTTAGCATTGACGGCTCAATTGTATGAGTCAGTACAATGGACCAAGACGATGCAAGTCTTTGAACAGCAAGGTATTCATTACCTCATGGAATGCGGTCCAGGTAATGTGCTTGCCAACCTTGCCAAGCGTTTGCCAAACATTGAAAAAGCTTTCCCGCTTGATACCCAAGCGCGAATAGAAGATGCATTAAACGCCGTTTTAGTGGCAGAAGGGAAAATTGCATGACACAAGAGCGTAAAGTTGCTTTAGTTACTGGTGCAAGCCGTGGCATCGGGGCTGCCATTGCAGCACAATTGATTCAAGATGGTTTTTTTGTGGTGGGGACAGCCACTTCTGAAAGTGGTGCAGAAAAATTAAGCGCACAATTTGCAGAAAACGGTGCAGGTCGCGTACTTGATGTACGTGATGGTGCAGCGATTGATGCTTTAGTGGGTGAGATCGAACAAAGCTTTGGCCCAGTATTAGTATTAGTAAACAACGCTGGTATTACCAAAGACAATTTATTATTGCGTATGTCTGAAGATGATTGGGATGATATTCTGACCATTCATTTAAAAGCAGTGTATCGCTTATCAAAACGTGTGCTTAAGGGGATGACTAAGGCACGTTTTGGCCGCATTATCAATATCAGCTCTGTGGTTGCACATTTTGCCAACCCAGGTCAATCAAACTACTCTGCTGCCAAAGCAGGTATGGAAGCATTTAGCCGTAGCCTTGCTAAAGAAATGGGTAGCCGTCAAATCACGGTCAACTCAGTGGCACCGGGCTTTATTGCAACTGAAATGACTGAACAGCTGAGTGAAGAAATTCGTAAGAAAATGAGTGATCAAGTGGCGCTTAATCGTTTAGGTGAGCCACAAGACATTGCGAATGCAGTAAGCTTCTTGGCTTCTGAGAAGGCAAGCTACATTACTGGTACTGTACTCCATGTAAATGGTGGTCTTTACATGAACTAATTGATTCATGTAGAAACTTTCCAAATTTACTAGATTCAATTACACTTAACCGCAAATTAAAAACGCTACAAAGCATTGAGGAGAATTCCTGTGAGCGATATCGAACTACGCGTAAAACAAGCAGTTGCAGAACAACTTGGTATCAAAGTTGAAGACATCAAAAACGAAGCATCTTTCATGGATGACTTAGGTGCTGACTCTTTAGACTTAGTTGAACTTGTAATGTCTTTCGAAAACGACTTTGACATCACAATTCCTGATGAAGATTCTAACGAAATCACAACTGTACAATCTGCAATCGACTATGTTTCTAAGAAACTTGGTTAATTGATGATTTAAGCGCATGCTTAAAAAAAGCCACTCGTTTGAGTGGCTTTTTTATTTACATAACTTAACTGATTACTACCAAACACTAGCATCTTGACTGTTCAATATTGAGTATAAAAATAAAGCCAACTACAACTACACAATAACAACTGGAGTAAAAATATGGGTTTATTTGATTTCGTAAAAGGTATTGGTAAAAAAAATACAGCTCCTCCAGAGCCACAGCCGCAAGCTGCAACACCAAGTGAACCATCGGCACAAGAAGTCGCGAATCAATTATTAGGTTTGGTCAAAAGCTTGGGGCTTGGGGTAGAAGGATTATCTGTCACCTATAACGGTGCGGCTGATCTTGCGACCATTAAGGGGCAAGTCAAAAGCCAAGCCGATAGAGAAAAAATTGTCTTAGCTGTGGGTAATGTCGATCATGTCGCACAAGTGGATGATCAAATGACGGTGGCTGAAGCTGCGCCTGAAAGTCAATTCTATACTGTACAATCAGGTGATAATTTATCTAAAATTGCTAAACAGTATTATGGCGATGCCAATCAATATAACAAAATCTTTGAAGCCAATCGTCCATTGCTTAAAAATGCCGATGATATTTTCCCAGGCCAAGTGTTACGTATTCCAGCCTAAGAAACTTAAACCAATAAGAGGAGCTTCGGCTCCTTTTTTTATACTTAAAATTGCTGGATTATTTAGTTAATCTTGATCATAAATTATAAGTAATGGTAGTTATAGCCATTGTTATATAGGCTTAAAAAATATCTAAAAAAATTACATAACTAAGTGTCAAAATTATGTTTTTTTATATATTTTTTTGTAATTAATTTTTATAGGTATTTGTTTTAAAATAAAAAGTGATGTAGTTGGCTATTTATTTTAAAAATGTGCTAATTTTTGCATCAATAGTCACCATTTTGCTTGGTAAATTACAACTGATCTGCACTGAATCATAGTGCGATTTTAGTCAAACTTTCACAAA
The DNA here is from genome assembly GCF_059515805.1 of Acinetobacter sp. CY05. NCBI lineage: Bacteria > Pseudomonadati > Pseudomonadota > Gammaproteobacteria > Moraxellales > Moraxellaceae > Acinetobacter > Acinetobacter sp. CY05. Next base: position 74,337 of record NZ_JCAKMW010000005.1, read on the forward strand.
CTTTTAAAAAAAATTATATTACAGCGGCTTAATTTTTATTTCTTTATTTTTATAACAATTTTTATATTTAAGTCATTGGGAGACTTCTATTTATGGCACAAGTCCAAGTCATTTCTAAAGCAGCACATACTGCTTCGGAAACAACTACATCGAATAAGATCACTTTACAAGAACCTAGCGTTATTGTGATTAAAGGTTCGCCACAGAATGTACAGCACTTAGAGCGTAAAGATAATGATCTTATTGTTACTTTAAGCGATGGTGAAATTTTAGTTGTCGCAAATTACTTTGATGCCAATGCTAACCATGACATCGTGTTTGCGGATGAAAATGGTCAGTTACATATTTTAGAAGTGCCTAGCGATGCGGCTAATCCTCTTGCAGTCAATTACAACCCAATTGAAGAGATTGAACCTTTACTCGATAGCCAAAGCTCAGATTTATTACCATGGCTAGCACCGATTGTGACAACGGCAGGTATTTTAGCATGGGCACATGATTCTGATTCTAGCCGTCGTGCAGATGAATCGGACTCAGACGCGGACGGCGATGCTGATGGTGACGCGGACGGCGATGCTGATGGTGACGCGGACGGCGATGCTGATGGCGACGCGGACGGCGATGCTGATGGCGACGCAGATGGCGATGCTGATGGCGACGCAGATGGCGATGCTGATGGTGACGCGGACGGCGATGCTGATGGTGACGCAGACGGCGATGCTGATGGTGACGCAGACGGCGATGCTGATGGCGATGCTGATGGCGATGCTGATGGTGACGCGGACGGCGATGCTGATGGCGACGCAGATGGCGATGCTGATGGTGACGCGGACGGCGATGCTGATGGTGACGCGGACGGCGATGCTGATGGCGATGCTGATGGTGACGCGGACGGCGATGCTGATGGCGACGCAGATGGCGATGCTGATGGTGACGCGGACGGCGATGCTGATGGCGACGCGGACGGCGATGCTGATGGCGACGCAGATGGCGATGCTGATGGCGACGCGGATGGCGACGCTGATGGTGACGCGGACGGCGATGCTGATGGTGACGCAGACGGCGATGCTGATGGTGACGCAGACGGCGATGCTGATGGCGACGCAGATGGCGACGCGGACGGCGATGCTGATGGTGATGCAGATGGCGATGCTGATGGTGACGCAGACGGCGATGCTGATGGCGACGCAGACGGCGATGCTGATGGTGACGCGGACGGCGATGCTGATGGCGACGCGGATGGCGACGCGGACGGTGACGCGGACGGCGATGCTGATGGCGACGCGGATGGCGACGCGGACGGTGACGCGGACGGCGATGCTGATGGTGACGCGGACAGCGATTCAGATTCTGATGCTGAAGACACCACTCAGCCGGAGGTTGAGTTGGTGCAAAATTCAAAATCATCCGTATTATTAACTTCAAATGAGGCAGGTAATTACAGCGTCATAGCGGGTGGTCAAACTTATACTGGTACAATTGCAGCAAACGAATCAATTACTGTGACTTTTGACCAGCCATTAGCAGAAAATGAAACAGTGACTGCAACAGTGACTGACGCTGCAGGCAATACAGGTGAAGCAACCCTAGTTGCCGATGTGACTGATCCACAGGTTGAATTAATTCAAACTGCACCAGATGCAGTCGTGTTAATCTCAGATGAAGATGGTACATATGTAGTCACTGTAGATGGTGTCAGCTATTCAGGTGACATTACAGCCAATGAACCGGTGACTGTGACATTATCTCCAGCCTTAACTGATGGTGATGAAGTCGTTGCCTATGTAACTGATGATGTAAACAATACAGGTAGTGCAACATTAATTGCAGATGTGACTGATCCTACGGTTGAGCTTGAACAAACTTCACCTGAAACTGTCGACATCACATCAAATGAAAATGGCAAATATACAGTCACTATTGGTGATGACGTTTACACAGGTGAGATTAAAGCCGGCGAAACTGTAGAAATTCCACTTGATCGTCCATTAACTGAAGGCGAAGAGATTGTTGCTGAAGTAAAAGATCAAGCAGGCAATACAGGTGAAGCGACATTAACTGCAGATGTAACTGATCCTACGGTTGAGCTTGAACAAACTTCACCTGAAACTGTCGACATCACATCAAATGAAGACGGTGAATACACCGTAACTATTGGTGATGATGTTTACACTGGCGAAATTAAAGCCGGCGAAACTGTAGAAATTACGCTTGATCGTCCATTGACTGAAGGCGAAGAGATTGTTGCTGAAGTAAAAGATCAAGCAGGCAATACAGGTGAAGGGACATTAACTGCAGATGTGACTGATCCTACGGTTGAGCTTGAACAAACTTCACCTGAAACTGTCGATATCACTTCAAATGAAGATGGCGAATATACAGTTACTATTGGTGATGACGTTTACACAGGTGAGATTAAAGCCGGCGAAACTGTGGAAATTACGCTTGATCGTCCATTAACTGAAGGCGAAGAGATTGTTGCTGAAGTGAAAGACCAAGCGGGCAATACAGGTGAAGCGACATTAACTGCAGATGTGACGAATCCTGTAGTTGAGCTTGAACAGACCTCTCCTGAAACTGTCGACATCACTTCAAATGAAGATGGCGAATACACCGTAACTATTGGTGATGACGTTTACACAGGTGAGATTAAAGCCGGCGAAACTGTGGAAATTACGCTTGATCGTCCATTAACTGAAGCCGAAGAGATCGTTGCTGAAGTAAAAGATCAAGTAGGCAATACAGGTGAAGCGACTTTAGTTGCTGACTTAACGCCACCGCAAGTGACAGTGAATCAAACCTTAGACAACAGTGTAACTATTACTTCAACTGAAGATGGCAGCTATGAAGTCAATATTGGTGAGCAAAGTTACAGCGGTACAATTGCTAAGGATGAAGTGGTCACCATTGAGTTGTTAGATGTTACTGAAGACGCACTTGAAGTGATCGCAACAGTCACTGACAAAGCAGGTAATACAGGATCAGATAGCCTGATCCTTGATTTACAAGCACCAACGGTAGAAGTACGTCAAACAGACTCAACCACACTCGTATTAACTTCGACAGAAGATGGTCAATATACAGTAACTGCCGGTGGTCAGACCTTTACGGGTACCGTCGTAGCAGGTCAGTCGGTGCAACTTAGCTTAAGCGCACCTTTAGCGGGTGGTGATAAGATCGAAGCCACAGTTCGTGACGCTTTTGGTAATACAGGTGAGTTTGAAAATAGCGTGCCTATTGCAGTGGCCAACGGCAATAGCTTGCTGGGTTTAGTTGGGCTCGATGTAGCAGGCTTAATTGACTTAAATCAGCAAATGTTTGCCGCACTAGATACTGACAATAACTTGAGTAAAATTGAAATTACCCAAGGTGGCTTTATTTCCTTAGTCGCGCTGCAATTTGGCTATTCACAAAAACTGGCTGAAGATTTTGGTCTAAAAATCAGCCCTGTTAAAGGTGGTAGCTTACTCGGCTTAGGGCTTGTGCAATTATCGGCGTCGAGTATTGTGATTGAAGCGCTCGATGGTGGCACTTTAGATAACCAGAAAGTATTGGAATTCCTAGCCACTGTTGCCTTAGAACCGCAAACAGGTGTCTTGGGTCTGAGTGGGTTGCTAGGTAGTATCTTGCAATTAGATGTCTTACAAAAGCTGACTGTGACGGTAACTGATGAATACGGCAGCAGTAACACATCCGATTTAGCTTCTCTATTGGGGGCTGAAGTTTTGGATAATCTCCTTGCAGGTCAAGCTATCTATGAAGGGGCTGATAAAAATATCACCGCAGTGCTAGATGATACCTTGGATCAATCTAAAGCAACCAGCTCAGTACGTTTATACGGTCACGATGGCAATGATGTACTCATTGGTGGTCAGGGCAGTGATGTGATTCGTGGCGGTGAAGGCAAAGATCAGATCCAAGGCAATGCAGGTGATGACTATATCGTCGGTGGAGCAGGCAATGACACAGTCTTATTTAAGCTGCTGGATGCCAATGATGCTACAGGCGGTAACGGCGTGGATACGTGGGAAGACTTTGAGCTTGGTAATCCAGAGGAGAATCTCGATGCAGATATCCTTGATGTCAGCGAATTACTAGGGAATGAAGTGACTGCGGACAATCTTGATCAGTATCTAACTGTGGAACAAGATGCTGAAGGTCACGTGACCTTAAGCATTGATCGTGATGGTGCAGGGACAACTTTCCAAAGTACAGCCTTGATTCATTTAGGTCAGCAGACAACTGATGTTAGCTTGCAGCAATTATTAGAAAATAATCAAATTATTTTCTAATCTATCATTGTTGTGCTGAGACAAAACCCAAGCTTAGGCTTGGGTTTTTCAATTGATACTTATGCGATTTTTTAAAGGATGATGAATTTTATCTTGATCAAGATAGTCAGGTCAGGAGAGAGCTATATTTTATTTAAATTTTTGAATTGAAAAAACTCAGATGATTTTTATGTCATAGCTTATTTTCTATCAACAAAGTACACAGAAGAAGTCATAATATGCCTGCAATAATTGTGGTTGTAGTTTATACATATTCAACAATACTGAGTTGAGCTTAAATGCAGTTCAGTGGGGTTCGTTAGAACGTGGATGGTCTAACGAAAAGAGGCAGTCATGTTGGCGCTAAAAATTTGGGGATGGTTTAAGCGCTGCATAAACATATAGAGCAAATAATGAGTACAGATTTTTTTTTGGCATATTTAGTTGAAGATACAGGTCGTTATGATGGTATTACAGCCAATGGTTTGGTCAGGGTAGAAGGGGTAAGTGCCGAGCAAGCTTGGTGGTTGAGTATAGATGGCGGCACAACTTGGCTGGAGAGCTATGGTACAAGCTTTACTTTACCTGAAGGACGGCACAATGTTTTACTCAAACGTAGTGAATATGATTTTCCCTATTTATTAGGCAACATCACAGTAGATCATACCCCGCCTGAGGCACCGACTGCTGCATTTTCAAATGATGGGCAATCTATCAGTGGTTTAGCTGAGGCAGGCTCAACAATTAAAGTTGAAGCAATGATTGATGGGCAGCTTAAAGTCTTAGCCTCCACCATGGTCAATGCGCATGGGCAGTATACGATTTATCTGCCCGCTTTAACCAATGCGGAAACAGTCTATATCACCGCTACCGATAAAGCTTTAAATCCATCTGCACATATAGCCCTCCAAGCACCGCTACTGGTAGAGAAAATCCTCTTAAGTGCCGATAATCAAGCTGTGTTACACACCCAATTTGCGGGCACGCAGATGGCAAATGAGTTGCAAGATAAAACCAGTTTTTCTTTCCTCTCTGCGGATTTAGGCCCAGTTTTGTCGGCTGACGTTGTAACACGCGTCTTTGGTGCAGCCTTACATTTTGATGTGGCTGATAATACTCAGCGCCAATTGAGCTTAAAAGCCCAATCGGGCGGGGTACAAGTGGCGGCCATGTACGATCTACATATTTATAAACTCGATCAAGTCACTGGCGAATGGGTTAGTCAATATGTAGAGCAGAATTGGTTAAAGGCGCTGTTGCTTGGTGGCGTATCTGGTGATTTTGATATTACTTTGGATGCCGGCCAATACATGATGGTATTGGGTAATGGCTTAGGCGTTGCTGCACTCACCGGTTATACCTTAAAAACCATCTCCGATATTACTTTAGATTACAGCCAACCTGTGGGCGCGAAAGGCGATGTGCGCGGTAATGTGTTACAAGACATTGACCTTAAACATGGCTTAGATGTGCTGCCACAAGGCACCCGTATTTTAAATGTGAAAGTCCTGAATGAAGCTGGTCATGTCGATAATTACTTAGTGGGTGATCAAGGCACTTATTCTGTACAGGGTTTATATGGGGTGTTGTATATTCAGTCCAATGGCAGCTATCGCTATGAAATTCATCCTGAATTTAAGCTGACCCATAGCGTGGTGGAAACCTTTAGTTATGAAGTGGCAACTTTAAGTGGAGTCTATAGCAGCGCTAATTTAAGCATTCATATTAATGCTACACAGCAAGCGCAAACTGAAATTGACCATTACCTGATGGTGCAACCGGAAGCGATGGTGTATGCCGGTGAGCAACTGGGTAAAGTAGTGGATTACAGCATTTTAGATGTAGATTTGCTCAACCCAATTCTAGGTGCCGATGCTTTAGCATTTAAGGGTGCGATGAGCTTTAACGTAGCCGAACAAACTTTACGTGAACTGACCTTTAAAGGCGCTTCAGGTGGTATTGAAATTGGCTCAAAATATGATTTAGTGATCTATAAGCTTGATCCTGCTACAGGTGATTATATTCAGCATCATGTAGAAGAAGATTGGTTTAAAGTCATTGTTTTTGGTGGTGCATCAGCCAAAACGACACTGAGCTTTACCCCAGGACAATACAAAGTGGTGCTGAGCGGTAAAACCTTGCTTGGGGCGCTAAAAGGCACTGTGGTGGAAGTGGTTGAGGATATCGTCAAAGATTATAGTCAGCCTGTGCAGCAAACTGTGCTTGATCCTTTAAGTGGGGATTTAACTTTAGCTGACGCAGATCAAGTGCTCAAAGTGAATCAAAGCTTTTTAAATGCTGAAGGTACAACTGAAGTTGCAGGTCAATTTGGTGTGCTCAATATTGCACGTAATGGCGAATATCACTATACGCTTTACACTGACAATACTGCAGCTTATGGGCAAATTGAGAGTTTCTCATATTTAGTGCGTCATGCCGATGGCAGTCAACGTATCGAAGTAATTAATATTCAAATAGATAGCCAACATGCCAACCATGATGTAAATCGTGTAGTGCTAGATACTACAAATAATGTCTTTACCCATAACGAAAATGACAAGCCCCATCGTAAAGACTATAGCTATAGTTTTAAGGTAGATGCTGCAACGCAAACGGATATCACCTTATCAGCCAAAGTGTTGTCACTGCTGAATGACAACCGTGAGTTAAAATATACCTTAACCAATATCACAACAGGTCAAATGCAACAGGGCAGTGTTACGGGCAAAAACCCAAGTTTAGAGCAGTTGAAATTGACTGGATTAAGCGCCGGCGACTATGTGTTAAGCCTTAATTTAGAGGCGAGTAGTGGTTTAGCCGGAACCATTACATCGGTGATTATTAGCCAAAATAGTGTTTATTTAACCGAATTTAATGCCGATACAGTGCCTGTGGTACAAGGTAATTTGCTTGAAAATGATTTAGGTTTAAGCCATGTCAGCAATATTAGCATCGCAGACCAAAGCATCTATAGCGGTGCAGGTCAGCACAGCATGTGGGTCAATGGTCAATATGGGCGTTTATATCTAAATATTGACGGTGAATATCGCTACGAAGCCTATGGCAATGCCTCAGGCATTGAGCGCTTTGAATATAGCTTAAATTCGGCAGTTGGCTCGCAAAGTAAAGCTGTGCTTGAAATTGAAGTAGCACAGCATATTCAAGCGAGCAGTGCAGATGAAACTGTGCTTGCAAGTAGCGCCCATGATCAACTGCATTTGGGGCTTGGTCAGGACACGCTTTTGTTTAGTTTATTAGACAATAACAGCGCCACAGGCGGCAATGGCAGCACTATTTGGCATGATTTCCAAGCCGGTCATGTCAATCAAAATCGCAATGCCGATAAAATTGATTTAAGCCAATTGTTGCCACAGCTTGCGCCTGAGCAGCTTAGCGATTATTTAATGTTAAATTATGATGAGGCGAGCCAAATGGTGACTTTAAGTATTGATCGGGATGGTCAAGGCAGTCATTTTACCGAGGAAAATCTACTTTACCTGACCAATCAAAGCCAAGCTTTAAGCTTAGATGAGCTGCTATACAATCAGCAAATCTTATTTTAGGCGTGCTGCCCAAGCCTAGTGCTTGGGCAATGGCTAAAAATAACGCCAATATTTATTTTCATCCTTAATCGCCAAGACAAAATTAAAGTAGTCGTCATTGGCCACCAAAAGACTTTGCGGGGTCATCAACAGCACTTTGAGTAAGGTACCTTGCTCAAGGTGCACGGGGTGTTGTTGATCGCGACTTAAGGTCATCGGGAGCAAAATTTCAATCACACGCTGTTGCATCTGTAGGCTCCGTTTATGCCAGCAAAAGCAAGGTAAAAATAGAATAGTTACAGCAGGTTAAATGCTAATTTTTGCACCTAAGACTGCCACAAATTGCGCAAGCCAAGCCGGATGTGCGGGCCAAGCTGGGGCTGTGACTAAGTTGCCATCGGTAACTGCTTCAGTGACGCCAATGTCTGCAAAGTTGCCGCCGGCTAACTTCACTTCTGCGCTACAGGCAGGATAAGCCGCACAGGTTTTGCCTTGTAAGATGCCTGCCGCAGCTAAAATTTGCGGGCCATGACACACCGCTGCAATCGGTTTTTGGGCTGTATTAAATTCTTGTACAATTGCAAGCACACGTTGATTTAAACGTAAATATTCAGGCGCACGACCACCCGGAATCACTAGTCCAACATAATCTTCGCTGTTAACTTGATTAAAATCATAATTAATCGCGAAATTATGGCCACGCTTTTCGCTATAGGTTTGTTCACCTTCAAAATCATGAATCGCCGTGGCGACCGTATCTCCGACTTGCTTATCTGGGCAAACCGTATGCACTTGATAACCTAAAGCCAGTAAAAATTGAAATGGCACCATGCACTCATAGTCTTCGACATAATCACCTACCAACATTAAAATTTGTTTAGTCACGCCCGCATCCTTGATTAAAGTTTTGTTTAAATTATAAGCATATTTTTGCTAATGACGCTGACCAAAGTGACCAAAATACAACTACATAAAGTACATAAAAAAGCCGCCTATTATTTTAGAAAAGTTTTATGATGACCTCCTTAGTAAAAAATACAGAGAAATCATTGTGTTTAAGTCATTTTTTCCGCATCCCAAATGGTTTTTTTTATCCTTAATTCTATGGTTTGCCATCAATATTGCGCTGTGGTATTCGGGCGGGCACAGCTGGGGCAGTTATTTAGGCTTAAATTTAGTGGCGGATGATGCTTTACCCATAGGCGTCAGCCGTTTTTGGTCAGGCAATTTTTTATGGTTTTATCTGTGGTTTGTGCTATCGACCAGCATTTTTGCCACGTTTTGGCGCTTAAAATCCAATAATCCTTGGCAAAAGTGGTCAGTGTGGGGCTCGGCTTTTATTCTGTTTAATATTTGGTTTGGGGTACAAGTCAATGTGGTGATTAACGCATGGTATAGCCCATTTTATGATTTGATTCAAAAAATGCTGACCCAAGGCGGTGGTGATGTCAGTTTGTTATATAACGAGACCCTGACTTTTTTATACATCGCCATGGTGTATGTGACCTTTGCGGTATTTAACTTATTTTTTGTCAGTCATTATATTTTCCGCTGGCGTACCGCCATGAACGACTTTTACAGCGCGCATTGGCAAAAATTACGCCATATTGAAGGTGCGTCGCAGCGTATTCAAGAAGATACCATGCGGTTTGCCAAAACCATGGAAGGCTTAGGCGTAAGCCTGATTGAAGCCTTTATGGTGCTGATAGCCTTTTTACCGGTGTTATTTACTCTATCTAGTCATGTGAAAAGCTTACCCTTTGTTGGTGAAATCGCGCATGCCTTGGTTTGGGCTGCGGTAACATGGTCGGTTTTAGGTACTATTATTTTAGTGATTGTGGGCTTTAAATTGCCGGGGCTTGAGTTTAATAACCAAAAAGTTGAAGCCGCCTATCGTAAAGAATTGGTCTATGGTGAAGATTACGAAAACCGCGCCGATCCTTTGACTTTAAAAGAACTGTTTAGCAAAGTACGCGTCAATTATTTCCGTTTATATTTCCATTATGCCTATTTTAACTTGGTGCGGATTTGGTATATGCAGCTTGATAATCTATTTGGTTTATTTGTGCTATTCCCAAGTATTGCAGCAGGTACCATTACTTTAGGTTTAATGATGCAAATTTCCAATGTGTTTGGCAAAGTGCGTGAATCATTCCAATATTTAATTGCCTCATGGCCGACGATTATTGAATTACTCTCAATTTATAAGCGTTTAAAAGCCTTTGAATCAGCACTCGATGACTAAAATGATGCCCACATTGTGTGGGCTTTTTTACATAAAGATAAAAGGCGTAAGCTGCACTTTATGCTACAACACAGCCAAATGAAAGGAACTGCATGATGAAAAAATTACTCGGTCAAATTGCATTAGCAACCAGTTTAACTGTAGGTGTCGTTGCTACCACGCAAGCGAGCAGCACAGTGGATGCTTTAAGCCAGTGTTTAGTGAAATCGACCACGGCTACAGATAAAACCACGGTATTGCAATGGACCTTTGCTGCGCTTGGTCAGCATCCTGATTTAAACACTATGAGCAGTGTCACCACTGCACAAAAAGAGCAATTGGATAAGAATTTAGCCCAAGTATTGCAACGTATTTTGGTTGAGCAATGTAGCAGCCAAACCAAAGCCGTGATTCAAAGCGATGGTTTAGAAGCAGTGGGGGAGAGTTTTCAAGAATTAGGCACCATTACCGGTAACGAAATTTTAAAAACCCCACAAGTGAAAAGTCAGCTTAATGGGGTATTGAAGCATGTGGAAATGGGAAAATTGGTGACGACGTTTTTAACGCCTGATATTTGGAATAAATTGGGCGTCATTCGTTAAGATTAAAGCTTACTTTTGGCAAGTGATAGCTTGCCAAAAGCTGAATCTTTACAAGCATTAGGTATATTTTTCAGGGTTATTTAAAATCTCTAAGGCTGCGCAGCCGTTACTGACAATTGAGTCGGCAATGGTTTCGGGAATGGCTTTATTCATCGTAATGCTGCTTGCACTGTTGGAATCAAGCATTTTGCCTTTGGCGTTATAGTTGACGTTTTGTTTAATGCCAAACTCGCGATCAGGGCAGTTAATTTTATATAAAATCATTTGGTAGTCGTTAATGGTCATACCGTCTTTGGTGAGGTCGTTATAGATGACGGCTTTGACCCACATTTCTAGTTCTGTGGCTGGGGTGCTTGAGCGTCTGATCGGGTTAATGTGTTCAGGTGAGGCGTAATATTTTTTTTCGTCGCTTTGGGTCAGTTCAAACCATTCGGCAGCGTAGATGCTGCTCAAGCTAAGTAATGTTGTGGTAAGTAGGGCAAGTTTTTTAAACATGATTTAACCCTCAAATCTTTTTTGGATTTTGAATTATTTTAGTCTGCTTAAAGATGAGCGGCAATGTAATTGGTCTGCTTGTCTGAGTTGCTTGATTACAAATGAAATGAATATTTTCCCTAGCCCTCCTCCTTTCTTGCGCTTCGTTTTAAAAGCAGTGCTTTAAAACTCGCTCAGGAGAGAGAACTACGCGTATCAATGTAATTACGTGACAAATCCCCCTTTGAAAAACGTAAGAAGTGAAGCTTCGCAAGGAGGGGGATTGAAAAGTCATGCATAAATCATGACTTTGAAAGTTGAATACGTCCTAAGTTTTTGAGTTTTGTAATAGATGATACTTTTTAATAGTCATCAGAATTTACCCAAGATATTTAGTTAATTCGGTTAAAATTCCTGATGAGGCAAATGCAGTAAGAATTGTAATGTGATTAGATAAAGTAGTTGTGAGCTTTGCATAGGCATTTTTAAATGTTGATGGATCGTTAGTTCTCTCTATGTCATCAACAATATTTTTTATACCTTGTTTTACTTCAGTGGATTCACTTGCCTGATCAATAACTTCACGCATTTTACTACACAATTGTTGTAAGGCTTGGTTATTGATTTGATTTACATTCATGGTGCTATTAGCTCCATTTTGGAATTGGCTCTGTTGAAATGTACCAGAGTAGTAGTTTTGAATAGTTGGTACGGCTTTCATCGCATTATCAATATCATCCATTTTTAAAGTACCTTTCTGAAGACGATATGTTTTTGTTTGTTTTAGTAAGTTCAATATATCAGAGATTTGGTCAATATCTGCACATATATATTTGCAAATATTGATCATCTCAATGATAGACCATTGATAAAATTCAAGTTCATGAATTCTTTTTTCAACAGCTTGATATGTGCTTTCACAAATATTTTTATGATATTCAAGATTTGCTGATAAACCATCAATGAGTTCATTTAGTATTGGTGTATGAGTATAGTCTGTGAATTCCCAAATAATATGGTTTAAAGAAATAGTAGTATCGCGCCCTTTTCCATAGATTTTTGAGATTAAAAAATTATCTTCAGGTTTTAGCTCTCTAAGACACTCATAGAAATGCTCTATAGATTTGTGCCGTATAAATTGTTCTTCATATTCCTTCATTTTTTTGCTTTTGACTTTTATAATTTCAATTTGTTGGTCGATATCAATGATTTCATGTGTGATGGCGTAAGACATAATATAAAAACCCCGCATTCAGCGAGGTTTTTATAACACAAAATCAATTGATTAGCGAATAAATCAACCAATCAATTTCTTCATTAATTCATTGACTTGCGCAGGGTTGGCTTTACCTTTTGCTGCTTTCATCACTTGACCAACAAGACCGTTAAAGGCTTTCTCTTTACCAGATTTAAACTCTTCAACCATCTTCTCGTTAGCAGCAAGTACGTCTTTAATAATCGCTTCAATTGCGCCTGTATCAGTTTCCTGTTTCAAGCCTTTTTCCGCAATAATCTGGTCCGCAGTTTTGCCTTCTTCCCACATAAAGCCGAAGACTTGTTTTGCGATCTTGCCGTTAATCGTGTTGTCCACAATACGTGCAATCATACCGCCAAGTTTTTCAGCAGATACAGGAGAATCAGCTAACTCTAAGCCTGCTTTGTTTAAAGCACCTGAGAATTCACCCATTACCCAGTTAGCCGCAATTTTACCTTGTGCAGCACCGCCCGCAGCCTTAACCACTTCTTCATAAAACTCTGACATTTCACGCGTCAGTGTTAAAACGTGCGCATCGTACTCAGTCACACCAAAGTCCGCTACAAAACGCGCACGGCGTGCAGCAGGAAGCTCAGGAAGGGCAGCGCGTGCCGCTTCAATTTGCTCATCTGCAATGATCACAGGTAGAAGATCAGGATCTGGGAAGTAGCGGTAATCGTTCGCTTCTTCTTTCGAACGCATCGAACGCGTTTCCATTTTCACAGGGTCAAACAAACGCGTTTCTTGGTCGATGGTGCCATCCCATTCCAAGATTTCCATTTGACGTTCAATTTCAACATTGATCGCTTGTTCAATGAAACGGAATGAGTTGAGGTTTTTCAATTCACAACGTGTACCAAATGGTTGACCCGGACGACGTAAAGACACGTTACAGTCAGCACGGAATGAACCTTCCGCCATGTTACCGTCAGAAATACCTAACCAACGTACAAGGGTGTGAATCGCTTTAATGTAGGCAACTGCTTCTTCAACCGAACGCATATCTGGTTCAGATACGATCTCAAGTAAAGGTGTGCCTGCACGGTTTAAGTCGATGCCTGACATGCCTTCGAATTGGTCATGGATGGATTTACCAGCATCTTCCTCAAGGTGGGCACGGGTTACGCCAATGCGTTTTACTGTGCCATCTTCAAGTTGGATATCGATATGACCCAAGCCCACAATCGGGTTGTCCATTTGGCTGATTTGGTAGCCTTTTGGCGAGTCAGGGTAGAAATAGTTTTTACGTGCAAATACTGATGCTTGATCAATATACGCATCAATACCTAAACCAAAGCGAATGGCAAGGTCAACCACTTCTTTGTTGAGTACAGGCAATACGCCCGGCATTGCAAGGTCAACAAGGCTGGCTTGCGTGTTTGGATCATTACCAAAAACAGTCGATGAACCTGAGAAAATTTTGGTGTTGGTGGCAAGCTGAGTGTGAATCTCAATACCAATAACCACTTCCCAACCGTCAATTAAGTTTGACTTTGGTTTTGCAGCGTTCTTCGCCATTATGCGTTCTCCTCAGCAATTGCAGCGCGTTTAGTGTGCCAATCGGTTGCTTGTTGATACTGATGTACTACAGACAACAATTGCGATTCTGACCAGTAGTTACCAATCAGCTGTAAGCCAACCGGTAAGTTATTTGCGTCAAAACCAACAGGCGCGTTAATGGCAGGTAGACCGGCTAAGTTCACTGCGATGGTGTAGATATCACCTAAGTACATTTCAACAGGTGACAAGTTTGCACCAATCTTATATGCCGTGGTTGGTGCAGCAGGGGCAGCAATCACATCGACATTTTCAAATGCTTTTAAGAAATCTTGTTGAATTAAACGACGTACTTTTTGTGCTTTCACGTAGTATGCATCGTAATAACCCGCAGACAGCGCGTAAGTACCAATTAAAATACGTTGCTGAACTTCTTTACCAAAACCTTCTGAACGTGAACGTTTGTATAAATCCATTAAATCCACAGGATTTTCACAGCGGTAGCCATAACGCACGCCGTCAAAACGTGACAAGTTAGACGATGCTTCAGCAGGTGCGATTAAGTAATAGGTTGGTACGTAGCTTTCGGTCATGGTCAGATCAATCTCAACCAAAGTCGCGCCCATCTCTTCTAACTTTTTCAGTGATTCTTCAACACGCGCTTTAACGTCAGCTGCTAAACCTTCGACGTTAAAGTACTGTTTAGGAATACCAATACGTAAACCTTTAACCGATGTGCCGTTGAGGTTCGCTACGTAATCATCAACTTCTTTGTCTACAGAGGTTGAGTCTTTGGCATCATGACCTGCCATTACGTTCATAAGATAAGCACAGTCTTCAGCCGAGCGCGCCATTGGGCCGCCTTGATCCAGTGATGATGCATAGGCGATCATACCAAAACGTGATACGCGGCCGTAAGTTGGCTTAAGACCAGTCAAACCACAGAACGATGCAGGTTGACGGATTGAACCACCAGTATCAGTCCCTGTGGCAAACGGTGCAAGGTCAGCCGCAACTGCTGCCGCAGAACCACCTGAAGAACCACCCGGAACATGGTTTAAGTTCCATGGGTTGGCAGTTGCGCCATAGAATGGGTTTTCTGAGGTAGAACCCATGGCAAACTCGTCCATGTTGACTTTACCTAAAGTCACAAGACCCGCAGCTTTAGCCTTTGCCACGACAGTCGCATCATAAGGCGAGATAAAGTTATCCAGCATTTTAGAACCAGCAGTGGTTTTAATGCCTTGGGTACAGAAAATATCTTTATGGGCAATGGGTACACCCGTTAACACATTGGCACCACCTGCGCGGCGTAGTGCATCGGCAGCATCGGCATCTGCTAATGCTTGCTTAGCGGTCACAGTCACATATGATTTGACTTGTGCATCGATTTTTTCAATGCGTTTTAAATAATGTTCGGTAATTTCGCGTGATGAAAACTGAGCATTGGCTAAACCTTCAGTCAGTTCACGAATCGATAAACGATGTAAATCAGTCATGAGAGAAAAATCTTCACTAAAATGTAAGAAAAAGCTTGAGATGAATCAGAATTATTCAATGACGCGTGGTACAAGATATAGACCCGCTTCTACAGCAGGAGCAACAGCTTGATATTCTTCACGATGATTGCTTTCAGAAACTTCATCAACGCGTAGGGGTTGCGGATGGTCAAATGGGCTTTTTAGTGGCTCAACACCATCGGTATTGATCTCTTTGAGTGATTCCATCATGCCTAAAATTTTATTTAAACTTTGAGCATATTCAGCAGATTGCGTATCATTAAGCGATAATCTTGCGAGATGGGCAATTGCTGAAACTGTTTGTGCATTTAAATCTGCAGAATGCTGAGCATCCGATGTCGACATAACATCACCTCATCAGTATTAAAAATTTTCAAAATATCGTGCGTTATAATAAGCGATTGACTTGTTCAAAGCATCACATTTAGTTAAAGTTGCCCACTTGCGTCCACATAAAGTTTAATTGAGAACGTCCCCGTGATTCTAAAACGACTAATTGGCTTGTTTTCGCCTGATCTGGCCATTGACTTAGGTACAGCGAATACCCTTATTTATGCACCAGGACGCGGCATTATCTTAAATGAACCAACCGTCGTGGCGATTCGTCACAGTGGTTCACAAAAAATTGTTGCCGCCGTAGGTCTTGATGCGAAACAAATGCTTGGTCGTACTCCTGCAAACATCTCAGCCATCCGTCCAATGAAAGACGGTGTGATTGCTGACTTTGAAGTAACCGAGACCATGCTCAACCAATTTATTGGTAAAGTGCATGAAAAGCGTTTATTCCCACCTGCGCCACGCGTTGTGGTGTGTGTACCGTGTAAATCGACATTGGTTGAACGCCGTGCGATTCGTGAGGCGGTATTTAATGCAGGTGCGCGCGATGTACGTTTAATTGAAGAACCAATGGCTGCGGCAATTGGTGCTGGTATGCCAGTTGAGCAAGCGTGTGGTTCAATGGTCGTTGATGTTGGTGGTGGTACAACTGAAATCGCGATTATTTCCTTACAAGGCTGTGTGTATGCGGATTCGCTGCGTATTGGTGGTGATGTGTTTGATGAACAGATCATTAATTATGTACGTAAAGCGCATGGCTGTGTGATTGGTGAGACAACAGCAGAAACCATTAAAAAAGAAGTCGGTATGGCATTGCCAGATGAAGGCGCCAAAGCACTTGAAATTGAAGTGCGCGGTCGTAACTTGGCAGAGGGTGTACCACGCGCCATTAAAGTGACTTCAACAGAAGTGACTCAAGCGATTGCGGATCCGCTGCAAAGTATTGTCTCTGCGGTGAAATCAGCACTTGAACAAACCCCGCCGGAATTATCTTCAGATATTGCAGAGCGCGGTATTGTGTTAACCGGTGGTGGTGCTTTACTTCGTAACCTTGACAAGATGTTGGCGCAAGAAACAGGTTTACCTGTGGTTGTGGCAGAAGATCCACTGACTTGTGTGACACGTGGTGGTGGTAAAGTGCTTGAATTCTTTGATAACCCAAATCACGATATGTTATTCGTTGGCTAAAAGGACCTAGGCGGTGCAAGCAAATCTGTTTTCCAGACAGCCGCCATCTTTTCGCTCATTTATCATTGCGGTCATCACATGTTTGGTTGTGCTGTTTTTAAACTGGCGCGTGCCACATGTGATTCAGCCCGCAAGAGATGTCTTGTATGCGGCATATAATCCGATTTATGCCTTAGCAAGTTATCCCGTGTTATCGCGAGAGTGGCTCACTCAACAAACCAAGTCTGAAGCACAACTGCGTCGTGAAAATACTGCGATGCAGGCGGAGCTGTTACAGGCGCAAGTGCGTTTGCAAAAATTATCTGAACTTTCTGCTGAAAATACCCGTTTACGTGGCTTGATTGATACGCCTCTGATTATTGATGGACGTATGGAAATTGCTGAAGTGATAGGTACAGATGCTGATCCTTTACGCCATATTATTGTCATTAATCGTGGTTCGACCAGTGACTTAAAAGTCGGTCAAACGGTGCTCGATGATAAAGGCATTATGGGGCAAGTGGTGGCCGTGTATCCGCATAGTAGTCGTGTCATGTTATTGTCAGATAAAGAACATGCCTTATCGGTACGACTAGAGCGCAGTGGAATTCGTGCCATTGTCAGTGGTAAAGGCGATTTAGCCCAGCTGAAAATGGAATACGTACCCACCAGTGCAGACGTTAAAGTTGGAGAAAAAGTCTATAGCTCAGGCTTAGGCGCACATTTTCCAGCCGGTTATTTGGTCGGTACAGTACAAAAAGTGAGTCGCCATAACAGTGGTGAATTTGCTCAAATTGATATTAAACCAGCCGCACAGCTTGGTGGAGGTCAACACGTCGTGGTCTTGTTCTCTGATTCACTGGCGATGGAGCAACCGCATGTCGCTCAATAGATTCAATCCACAGGCTAAAAAAGATCCTCTGATTGCCATTATTGTATCGGTGATCGTGGCATCAGTGCTGATCGTTTATCCGCTGTCTTATAGCACCTCAGGTTGGCGACCAGAATATATGCTGTTGGTGGTGATGTTTTGGGTCATGTGTCAGCCAACGTGGTGTGGCGTATGGTTTGCCTTTGCCACAGGTATGTTTTTAGACTTACTGGTCGGCTCACCTCTGGGCTTAAATGCTTTAAGCTTTGTGTTGACGACCTTTGTCACACGTTTTTTAATCCGTGAAAAACGGATTTTAACCTTTTTACATATTTGGATTATTGCAAGCTTGGCCACCACTGCACATTTACTCTTACAATGGTTTATGCAGGTCATGGGTGGGCTTGATTTTGCTTTAGCGCGACACTGGCAGCCTTTACTGACTAGTATTGCAGTATTTCCATTGATTTATGCTGTACTGAAACGATGGCGCATTTAATTTTAGCGTCGAGCTCACCGCGGCGCCGCGAGTTATTAAGCCAATTGGGCTTAAACTTTGAGGTTTATAGCCCTGACATTGATGAATCTGTGTTGGCAGGGGAAGATGTCGCCCACTATGTGGAGCGTTTGGCGCGTGCTAAAGCACAGGCTGTGTTGGCTCGTTTTCCTGATGCTTTAGTCATTGCCGCGGACACATCGCTCGGTGTCGATGGGAAAATTTTAGGAAAACCTGAATCGAAAGCACATGCATTTGCCATGTGGCAGATGATCTCTGATCGTAAACATGACGTGTTTTCAGGTGTTTGCGTGAGTACAAAACAACAAATTTCCAGTATAGTGGTACGTACCCAAGTTGAATTTCAACACTTAAGTCCAAAAGATATGGAAGACTATTGGGCCACAGGTGAACCGCTTGGTAAGGCGGGTGGCTATGCAATTCAAGGCATTGCGGCACGTTATATTCCAAGTATACAAGGCAGTTATAGCAATGTCGTAGGTTTGCCTTTACATGAAACAGTACAGTTATTAACAGCGTTTAAGGCATTAAATTAAACACTGCGCAAAAAGAATTTTTATAATGTTTTGAGTTTTATTATGTCTGACGAATTATTAATTAACGTCACCCCGATGGAATGTCGGGTGGCGTTAATTGAAAATGGTACCGTCAATGAGTTATTCGTTGAACGTACTGCCAAACGTGGTTTGGTCGGCAATATTTATAAAGGCAAAGTGGTACGTGTATTGCCGGGTATGCAAGCTGCATTTGTAGATATTGGTTTATCACGGACCGCATTTTTACATATCAACGATATGGTATGGCCACGTCAGCAGCCAACCCCCAATGTCTTTGAACTATTACAGCCCGGGCAAATTCTGACTGTCCAAGTCATGAAAGATATGCTTGGCACCAAGGGCGCACGTTTATCGACTGACCTGTCTATTCCGTCGCGTTATTTGGTGCTGATGCCGTATGGCAGTCATACCGGTGTGTCACAGCGCATTGAGGCTGAAGAAGAACGCAATCGCTTACGCGGTATTATTGAAAATATTCAAGCCGAGCATAAACTCCCGGGTTCAGTGATTGTACGTACTGCAGCCGAAGGCGTGTGTCAAGAAGATATTGCGCAAGATATGGCCTATTTGGCCAAGCTTTGGGAATATATTCAACGTAAGCAAAAAAGCATTGCAGTACCGTCGTTAATCTTTGAAGAGCTGCCACTACCACAGCGCATTATTCGTGATTTAGCCAACGAAAAAACCGCAAAAATTTATGTTGACTCACGTGAAGTCCATGGCAAGTTACAAGAGTTTGTCGCAGAATTTGTACCCATGATGCAGGATCGTTTATTGCATTATCCGGGTGAATGTCCAATCTTTGATTTATATAATGTTGAAGAAGACATTCAAAAGGCGCTACAAACCCGTGTCGCGCTAAAATCGGGTGGTTACCTCATGATCGACCAAACCGAAGCCATGACCACGATTGACGTCAATACTGGCTCTTACGTGGGTGGACGCACGCTTGAAGACACTGTGTTTAAAACCAACATGGAAGCCACACAGGTCATTGCCCGTCAGTTACGCTTACGTAATTTAGGTGGCATCATCATTATTGACTTTATTGATATGCAAGAAGCGCAGCATCGTGAAGAAGTGATGAACCAGTTTGAGCAGATGTTAGAGCGTGATCATGCCAAAACCAAAATTACCCAAGTCTCGGAATTGGGTTTGGTGGAAATGACGCGGAAACGTACCCGTGAATCTTTAGAGCACTTATTATGTGAATCTTGCCCAACCTGTCAGGGGCGTGGTTACATCAAAACAGCGGAATCAGTGTGTTACGAAATCTTTCGAGAGATTCTACGTTATACCCGTGCTTTTAGTTCGCAGATTGGCTTTACTGTCGTTGCCCATCCTTTGGTGATTGATCGCTTACTCACCATTGAAGCGCCAGCAGTAGCGGATCTAGAGCATTTCATTAATCGGGTGATTAAATTCCAAGTCGAAAATTTATATACGCAAGAGCAATACGATATCATTTTAAACTGAAATTGTAACAGGATGTCGTTAAACACTTGTTACATCTGATATTTTACTTTCTGCTCCATCTTGCTCAATATGACAGTACAAGCTAGCCAAGACCGAGATGTCAAAATAACGGTCAAGCAAACGAGGTCAGTATGGGAATGAGTAAAGTCATAATGCAAGCAAGTGTTCAACATCATCCAAGCCAGCATAAAAACACCCACCATGCCTACATGGTGGACGAACAAGGTAAAGAAGTACAAATTACAACAGCAATGGTGCGTTCAGTGTGTCATCAACTATTGCAACAATGTCGAATGATTAAAAATTAAGGGGCTAAATTAGCCCCTTAATCTTGTAAATTTATTGGCAATTTCTACCAATTACTAGCTAACTTCCTGCAAGCCTACCTTAACTAGGGCTTCAGTTTGGGGATGTTCAATTAAGGCTTCAAAGCAGGCAATTTCATCTTCTAAATGAGTGATTAAATTCTGCATTTTAGGCACTGCGTTACGACAGGCCGTTAAGCCCACTTCAAGCTTACCCATATAACTGGTCATGGTAATATTGAGGGCTTGGCCATCTAAAACAATGGAAGCCGGATAGATAGCATCAAGACGTGCGCCATTCCAATACAGTGCTTCTGTTGGGCCGGGTAAGTTAGAAATCACCAAGTTAAAGGCTTGGCGTTTAGGTAATAGTCCTGAAATAATATTTAAGCCAGCAGGGCTATAGACACAGGCGCTATAACTTAAAATTTGATCACTACTCATGCGTTTAAAGCGTTGTTTAGCATTCATTACACTGCGTCGAATGGTATTTAAACGTGCCAGTGGCTCAGCTTGATGGGTAGCTAAATTGGCCAAAATCATGGTAATACGATTAGAGGTGTCGGAATCATCATTGCGTACAGAGACTGGCACCATGGCAATCATCGGCTTGGCTGGCAGTGCATTTTGACTGAGTAAATATTCACGTAAAGCACCTGAACAGATTGCCAATACCACATCATTAATCGTCACATTTAAGGCCTTGGCAATACCACGTAAGCGCTCTAACTCAAAAGATTGTGCAGCAAAACGGCGTGAGGCACTTACACGTTGATTAAAAATAGTGGTCGGGGCTTGGAAACTCGATACATAATCAGGATGATGATTTTTCTTATCTTTAAACGCCGAAACCAACTCTGCCATGACTTTAGGGGTGGCTTTACATTGGCTTTGTAAGAGATGGGCCAATTTTTTAATTTTACTGCTGGGCGGTTCAGGGTTTTTAAGACGTTTAGCACGGCGACTTTCCACGCACCATGGCGCAATAATGCCTTTGGTTTGTGGATCATGGGCAAAAGATTTTTCTAATAGACGCATACCTGCTACGCCATCGGTCATGGCATGATGGATTTTAAAGTACATGGCAAAACGATTGCCTTCAATCCCTTCAATAATATGGCAGGTCCAAAGCGGTTTAGCGCGATCAATTAAGCTGCTATGTTCTTGAGAAATATAGCTTAACAGTTCGCGAATACGCCCAGGATGTGGCAGGGCAATATGGCGAAAGTGATGTTCTAAATCAAATTCAGCATCATCATCCCAAAATAGGCCATTGAGCTTATTGGTAAAAGGGGGCACAGGAATACTTTTTTCATGTCGAATATCAGCCACTAAATCCTGAATAAAGGTGGAGGGTGCATCTTCTGGAATTTGAAATAAAAATAATCCCCCAACGTGCATGGGCTGCTGGCGTTTTTCTAAAGATAAAAAGAGTAAATCAATGGGATGTAAGGGACGCATATCCGGTTGCCTCGTATTTTTAAATTACTTTTTAGAGTTATGACGTGTTTTAAATCGAATTATATAAGTGATTGTAATTAAAAAAAATACTTTATCAATCTTTGTTTAAAAAAAAGCCACTGCAGGCAGTGGCGAGTTAGTTATTTTAGATTTCCGGCATGTAGACCACATTCTTTATGCGTGGCTTCTTCCCACCACCAACGACCTTCACGTTCATGTTGGTTGGGTAAAACAGGACGAGTACATGGTTCACAGCCAATCGAAATAAACCCTTTTTCATGTAAGGCATTATATGGAATTTCCATTAAACGAATATAGTTCCACACATCGCTACTTGACCAATTGGCAAGTGGGTTGTATTTAATCAATTGTTTACCTGGACCTGAAAAACCAACATCTGCTTGTACTACAGGAATTTCGTTACGTGTACCTGGGCTTTGGTCTTTGCGTTGACCTGTAATCCAACCGTCTAAAGTGGCTAATTTTTTACGTAACGGTGCGACCTTACGTACTCCGCAGCATTCTTTATGGCCATCCACAAAAAAGCTAAACATGCCTTTTTGAGTGACTAGCTGTTGTACGGTTTGACTTTCTGGGAAGCAGATTTCAATTTCAATCCCGTAATGTTGACGCACTTTATCAATAAATTGATAAGTTTCAGGGTGCAGGCGACCAGTGTCTAAACTAAATACGCGAAAAGGCTTACCTAAGTTAGCAGCCATATCAATCAATACGACGTCTTCGGCACCAGAGAAAGAAATGGCAATATCACCTTGTTGTTCAAGCGCAAGCGCCATAATTTCAAAAGGCGATTTTTCTGCATATTCGGCCGCAAGGGCATCAACTAAATCAATAGTGGGGATGGTTGTCATGAGCGTTCCTGGCAAATAGGCTTGGGCACTTCAAAACCTATATAACTTGATTGGTAAAATATTCTAATCCAATTGAATTTATCTGCTTAGCACTAAAAATGAGATCGTTATGAATTAAATAGATTTAAAAAAACAACAAAAATGGCCTTAGGTTTTGGCTATTATAACTTGATTGAAGGCTAAAACTGGGGAAAGTACATGGAAGTGGTGTGTTTGGATCTTGAAGGGGTACTGGTGCCAGAAATTTGGATCAGTTTTGCTAAACATACCGGCATTGCTGAATTTGCAGCCACCACCCGCGATATTGCCGATTACGATGTGCTCATGCAACAGCGCCTTCATTTGCTTCACCAACATGGGTTTAAATTACAAGACGTACAAGCAGTGATTGCACAAATGCAGCCTTTTGATGGTGCCAGAGCTTTTTTAGATGAGTTACGTTTGCATTTTCAAGTGATTATTTTATCGGATACTTTTTATGAGTTTGCTCAGCCTCTGATGCAGCAACTGGGCTATCCAAGCTTATTTTGTCATCAATTAAAGGTCGATCCGACAGGTATTATTGTTGATTATCAATTGCGTCAAGCCGATCAAAAAACACAAGCAGTGAAGGCATTACATGATTTAAATTTTCGAGTACTGGCAGCAGGTGATTCCTATAATGACATTGGCATGCTCAGTGAAGCTGAGGTGGGTTTTTTATTTGAAGCACCGCAACATGTCATTGCGCAATTTCCGCAGTTTAGAGCGATTTATGGCTTTGATGCGCTGAAACAAGCCTTGATTCAAGCTTCAGTGCGGCAGATTACCAGCGTCTCGTAAAGTGGTAAGCCTTTATACATAAGCCTAGTAACTTGCATGCTAACAATAGATTTAATATTTCCCTGATGCTTTAAAATACTCAGTTTAAATCAGGAATTTTTTTAATTGAAGGTCAAAACATCGGGGATTAATTGTTATTGCAGGGGGATAAAAAAACCGGATCACGAGGATCCGGCATATTCAGTTAGAAACGGTAGCCAATTTTCATACCGTAACCAATGGCATGGTTATCTGAGAATTCACCGACTGCATTACCACCCGTTTGCGCGGTTGCATCTCCTAACCAGAAGTATTTTACTCCACCTTGGATAAAGTAATGTTCGGCAGGGCTATATTGACCGCCTAGACCTACGCTCCAATAGCCTTCTGTTGGGCCTAAAGTCGTGACTGGGTTACCCGCACCAGAGTCATAACCAACAGAGACATTGCCGGCCCATTTGGTATTAAATTTATGACCCACGCCGACATTGGCTGACCATTGATCATCTGAATAATCAATCAGATTTTGATTCACCAAAGGATGGCTCATCAACTCTGGGCGAACCACAAAGTTATCCCAATGTACCCAGCGTAGATTAGCAAAGGCCAAAGTATCAGCCGCAATACCCATTTGGAAATCCACATTCACCGATTGAGGGGTGATCGCTTCAACACGACTCACCACTTGGCTTAAATCAACACCATTTGGAAACAAGGGATGGTAGCCTGCAGGAAGTTGCGGAATGCTTGAGGTTTCTGTTGTATTGGCTTTATGTTTAATTTCAGAACGATACGTTACTGCAGCTTTTAAAGCGATTTCAGGGATTTGATACGCAAAACCAGCAAGCCAACCAAAAGCAGGTTCTTGATCTACTTTAATATTGTAGTTACCAAGTTTTGCAGCACCGCCATAGGCTGCACCACGTAACTGAATATCCGCTTCTACAGTTTGCCACACTGGACCTGCATAAAAGTTCCAATTTTCATTGGGTTGATAGCCCATTAATGCGGTTAAGTTATTGGTACGTACTTCAACGGTTGTCCCTTGTGTACCATCACCAAACATAAAGTTATCGGCTGCGTAGCTAGCATCAGCACCATAAGGCTGATCGTAAATCAAACCCAAAGAAATGTGATCAGTGGCTTGAACTTTTACTGCAGCAGAAGGGAAGTAGTAATCATCTGCCATATCGCTGACCGGTTTTTGATCGCGACCTTGACCTTCTACAGTCGGATCAAGAACTGAAAGCCCTGCTTCTGCATAGTTGCCTGGTTGTAAAAATGCAGCAATCGATTGACCAGAACGATCTAGACCAGCAGCAAAAGTGGTCAACGGCAACGCAGTCAATAGCACTGCTGCAGACAATACAGAAAGCTTCATAGCTTCAGTCCTTGATAAAAGCGGTAAGTAAATTTTGTTGGAAAATTACCACAATTAAAAAAAGAGTAAATGCTTTAAATTAGCTAAATTCGGTGAAATTTGTACAAAATGACATATTATTGTTAATAAATGACATATATGTAAATTTATATCTATATGATTTAAAACGTTAAAAAAAATAAAAAATAAATTGCATTGGCTGAAATGACATTAAAAACTTAAATGCTTTAAATTTGATCAATTAATTTATAAGTGTATAAAAATACCGAATTTAGTCAGCACTAAATTCGGTCTTGTTAAAAAATGTTTCTAAATTTTAGAAGCGATGGCCAATTTTTAAACCATAGGCCAATGCGTCATTGTCATTAAACTGGCCTGCAGGTGAGTGAGCGCCGGTTTGCGCTTTAGCATCACCAAGCCATAGATATTTGACCCCGCCTGCAATAAACGATTTTGGTGTTGGGCTATATTGTAAGCCTAAGCCCACATTCCAAAAACCTTCGGTCGGGCCCAAGGTGGTTACGGGATTACCTGCGCCAGAATCCCAGCCCACAGATACATTTCCTGCCCATTGATCATTCATCTTACGCCCGACACCTACGTTTGCCGACCATTGATCTTTGGAGTAATCGACTAAATTAAAACCATCGGGTTTGCCAAGACTAGGTAATAAATTTCCGGCCAGCTGCGATAATTGTCCAAACTGGTAAGGTTGCATAGAGAAATCTTTCCAATTGACCCAGCGCACATTGGCAAAAGCCACCGTATCCGCCATGATACCGGTTTGGAAATCTAGATTAACCGATTGAGGAGTGGTCACTTTACTTTGGCCGGATTGACCTAAAGCTGCCACTTGCTCGGGTGTAATCAACCCTTGTGATACCAGTAAAGTTCCCATCGCAGGTACTAAAGGCATACTTTCACGTGCCGTAAATTCATGGTCAATTTCAGAACGATAGGTTACAGATGCTTTTAAAGCAATCTCAGGAATTTGATACGCAAAACCTGCCAACCAACCTACTGCGCTATCTTCTGGCACATCTAAACCATAGCCATTAAATAAGCTATAGGCATTACCACGCAAATTCACATCGGCTTTTAAGGTTTGATAAACTGCACCACCGTAGAAATTCCAGTGTTCATTGGGTTGAAAACCCACTAAAAAGTTCAAATTTTGCGTCATCACTTCAACTGAAGTGCCGCCTGTGGTGGCATTGTTGAGTGCAATCGCTACGGGTTGTCCTGTACTTGGATTAACCTGTAAGGGCGTCCCATCTGGTGCAATAAAGTTAGGTTGTCCAGTGATGACAGCTAAACCATTGGTTAAATTGCTCGGCGGTAAAATTACATCTGAGGCTGTGCTCACAAAGTTATTACGCCCGCTATATTCGGCATCAGCACCAAAAGGTTGATCATAAATTAAACCTACCGATAACTTTTCAGTTGGTTGTAATTTTAATACGGCATGTGGATAGTAGTAGTCACTGGCCATATCACCAGTATTGTTGCCTGAAATATCTTGCCCTGAAACGTTTGGATCTAAAATGCTAATCCCTGCTTCAAAGTAGTTATCTGGCTGTAAAAATCCGGCAATAGATTGACCTGAACGGTCGAGGGCTGCAGCAAAAGTGGTTAACGGTAATCCCAAAAGGCAAAGTGCGGCTGTTAACTTTTTTAATTGCATATATTCATTCCTTGTTGTGCAGTCTGAGACTGTCATCGTTTTTATTACATCAATGCTTCATGCATTTGATTCAATCTTGCCTTAAATTAGCACAGAATAAAACTGAGTAAAGTAAAAAAAATAACCGAGCATGACTGCTCGGTTAAAATGAGATTTAATTATGCAATATCATCGAGTTCGTAGTCCGACCATTTTTGACTGGCCAGTTTTAAATCAAAATCAAGATGCTGATGAATTTCTTGCAGATTGATTAAGCCGCGGTCTTCCGGCAACTGCACCAAAAGCGGTAAATGGGTAACACCGTTATCACCTACTGGAAAAGCATAATGGCGCTCTTTATGATTAATTGAAATTAACGCTTCAAACTCTAGATACACGGTTAAATTGGGGTATTGTTTGGGAATACGTATAATATCTAAATAAGCATTTTGCCGTTCATGAAACGCTTTTTCTTTTAAGGCTTGAATCTGCTCTTCAATTTTTTTAGATTTATTGAACATTTTGCCCAACAGCGATTGACCTTCTTTGTCCAAAGCACGTTGTAGCTCTTTGAGCTGGCGATAACACTCACGATATTGGTTTAAGGCGCTACGTACAGTTAAATTAAGATTGTTAATCGGCTGCAACATGATTTCATGATGTTGTGCCCAATCTTCATGAGATAACAAAGCAAATACTTGGTTACGGCGTTTTTCATGTAACGCCAGATAAGATTTTAAGCGCGCAGCAAATTGATCTGCTTGACTATCAAACATCACCGCCGCTTGGGATTGGAAGTCATAGAAATAACTAATGATGTCAGCAATCAGTTGCCGTGTGCTCATATATAAATAGTCCATTTCATCAATATGCTGGGCCTTGTGGCGCAGTGCATAATGCATGGGTTCTAAAATTTGAATGCCCAGTTCTTTTTCAAAAGCCAATAAGCGTTTTTCCACCACTTTTTCAATCACTAAACCTGATGCATCTAAGGGTTTAACTAACAGCGGTAGTAAACGTTCATTATTGACTTGTTCCAGCTGACTGACAAATTCAATCACATGCTGACCAATTTGTTTTTCAACGGTAATAATGCGCTGTACTTGCCATTGGAAAAATTGCTGATGTTCAGGCTCATTCAGATAAGCCAAATCCAATACAGCGGCATTTAAATAAATATTATCGCTTAAGGCCAAACGTTCTTCGCTTAAAAAGCGGCGGATTGAAAATGGATTGACATCGGGCTGATCACTTTGAGCTAAAGCAAAGATATAACGCGAGGTTTTAATAATTTCTAGCTGACGTAATTTTTGTTGTTCGACTAAAAACATGTGCAGGAGTGGATGCGACTGGCGTGTTAATTGTCGTCCACGCAAGGTTTTAAAATACAAATGCAGCAGCTGTTGTTTTAAAAATACTTCGCAAATAAAGCATTTCAGCATATCGGTGGTTAAACGGCGATGATTGTCAGGCAATCGAATCTCTGTTTTGGCATTGACTATACTGGCCGCGGTATAAATAAAACCATGGCGTAAGTTTAGCTTAATCTGTTGTAAGTTAAGGTTTTCTTCCACATTGGTTTTATCAAGCTGCGCGAGGATACTTTCTAAGTAATTGGCAATTTCAAAGGCATCTTGGTATTTTTCAAGTTCACTCAGCGAGTTTAAAATTTTTTGACCTAGATTTTTCATACCCGGGTGAACAATCGCTTGCACCACCAGCTCAAAATGTGCTGCAGGTGTACAGCTAAAGCGATTGTGCTCAGAATCCCATTTAATATTTTTTTTAACTAGAATCTGACGATAAATACGATCACGTTGTTCGGGATCGATGTTCTGAAAAATGTTATTTAAATTGTTTTGCCAATAGAGATCTAAATAGGGGTCAATCTGTGTAACCAATGATCTCAGTTCGTAGGGAATGTAGTCCTGTATCATCCTGAATATTATCCTTCAACACAATCGTTATTTTCATGAGAAATTGTGATGAGATTAACATAAAAAATCAGGAAAATTATACTGATAAGATCAATATTAAGTCGTAGTTGGCAAGAATAGAGGCTAAAAATGGTGCGCCTTGCGGGAGTCGAACCCACGCCGGTCACTTAGGAGGCAACTGCTCTATCCAATTAAGCTAAAGGCGCGCAAGCGATAATGTACGCCAATTTTCGCCAAAAAAAAAGTTATTGCCGGAGCAATAACTTTTTAAATATTTAACAATTAGGCTTTTTTGCCAGGTTTAAGTAATTTAAATAAAATCAGCATGCTGATAATCCAAATCGGAAGCATCAGTACTGATTCTTTAAACCCTTGCGTCCACATGATATATAAAATCACGCCAATAAAGCTTAATACTAAGATATTGCCGAACGGTGAGAAGAGAGCTGGGAACAAGGTTTTTTCGCCAGTTTTCTTCATTGCTTGAATAAACTTAAAGTGGGTTAAGCTGATCATGGCCCAGTTTAAAACCAAAGCACCTACCACAATGTAGATTAAATGACTTAAAGCATCTTCAGGGACAAAGTAGTTTAAAAGCACACACCCAAAAATTAACAGTGCTGAGAACAATACCGCTGGAATTGGAACGCCTTGTTTATTGACTTTCATAAACACTTTTGGCGCATTGCCTTGCTGCGCTAAACCAAACAGCATACGACTATTGGCATACATGCCACTGTTATATACCGATAAAGCGGCGGTTAAGATAATAAAGTTGAGCAAATGTGCTGCCCAATCAATGCCCAATTGACTGAAAATCATGACAAATGGGCTCTTATCCAAGCCGCCAAGTTCGAGCTGATTCCAAGGAACAAGTGACAATAAAATGGTTAAAGCACCCACGTAGAACACTAAAATACGAAACACCACTTGGTTAATCGCTTTAGGAATGGTCTTTTGTGGATCTTTAGCTTCAGCCGCTGCCATACCAATGAGCTCAATGCCGCCAAAAGCAAACATTAAGAAGGCCAGCATATAAAATAGACCTTCAAAACCATTGGGGAAGAAACCACCTGCAGTCCAAAGGTTGGTAAAGGATGCTGTTGAGTCTGGGCCTGCGGTCATGAGCAAGTAAATACCAAACACAATCATCGAAATGACCGCAGTCACTTTGATGATAGAGAGCCAAAACTCTGATTCACCATAAAATTTCACATTACCTAAGTTGACTAAGGTAATCACCACAAAGAAAAATAAAACCGATGCCCATGCCGGGATATGTGGCCACCAATAATTGATATATTTAGCCACGGCTGTGAGTTCTGTCATGGCCACTAAAATATATAAAATCCAGTAATTCCAGCCGGCTAAAAAGCCTGGAAATTTACCCCAGTATTTATATGCAAAATGACTAAATGAACCTGCAACGGGCTCATGAACGATCATCTCGCCCAGTTGACGCATAATTAAGAATGCAATAAAACCACCAATGGCATAGCCTAAAATGATGGAAGGACCTGCAGATTGGATGACCTGTGCGGAACCTAAAAATAAGCCAGTACCAATCGCGCCGCCCATGGCGATGAGTTGGATGTGACGGTTCTTTAAGCCACGCTGAAGTTGCGAAGACTCGTTATTCAAAGTATTCAGCCCGACAATGGATAAGTCATTTGATTGTAATAGATCACAAACAATTCGCCTAGTAGAGCGCTAATGTTGATTTTTTGTTATGCCTTGTATAAAAAAAAATCATACTTCTATTTTTTATAAATGATAGCTGAATCAATAGATTAATTTTATTGGTTGGCGAAATCCTTAAATATTGATGTTTTTAAAAGATGCTTAAATGTTGATTTTTTATACTTAAGTCCTAAGACAATGTCATTGCAAGCAAAAAGCAGTATTCTTAACGCAAGCAGGGTGACTGCCAATAACAATGATGAAAAGGATGAAATAACAATGACTTTTGCCCCACAAATTAAAATTGCTTCAACCTATATGCGTGGTGGAACCAGTAAGGGCGTGTTCTTTAAACTCGACGATTTACCTGAAGCTGCGCAAGTGCCGGGGCGGATTCGTGACCAAATTTTACTCCGTGTCATTGGTAGTCCAGACCCTTATGGGAAGCAAATTGACGGTATGGGTGGGGCAACCTCGAGTACCAGTAAAACGGTGATTTTGGCCAAAAGTAGCCAAACCGATCATGATGTTGATTATTTGTTTGGGCAAGTGTCTATTGATCAAGCATTTGTGGATTGGAGTGGCAACTGCGGCAACTTAACCGCAGCAGTAGGCGCGTTTGCGATTAGCAATGGTTTAGTGGATGCCGATAAAATTCCTGAACATGGCATCTGTACCGTGAAAATTTGGCAAAAAAATATCAGCAAAACCATTATTGCGCATGTGCCAATCAGCAATGGTCAAGTCCAAGAAACCGGTGATTTTGAACTCGATGGTGTAACTTTCCCTGCGGCAGAAGTACAAATTGAATTTTTAGATCCAGCCGATGATGGTGAAGATGGGGGTGCCATGTTCCCTACAGGTAACTTGGTGGATACATTTGAAGTGCCTGAAATTGGTACATTCCAAGCTACATTTATTAATGCCGGTATTCCAACCATCTTTATGAACGCTGAAGATTTAGGTTTTGAGGGTACTGAGTTACAAGATGCGATTAATAGCGATGCTGCAACCTTAGCGCGTTTAGAAACCATTCGTGCTTATGGCGCTAAATACATGGGCTTAATTGATGATGTAGCTGAAGCAACAAAACGTCAGCATACGCCAAAAATTGCCTTTGTAAGCAAACCTAAAGCTTATATCACCTCAAGTGCTAAGCAGTTGACAGAACATGACTGTGATTTACTGGTGCGTGCCTTGTCAATGGGTAAACTACATCACGCCATGATGGGTACAGCAGCGGTTGCCATTGGTACAGCAGCAGCAATTCCGGGTACTTTGGTCAATTTAGCTGCAGGTGGCGGTGAACGAGAAGCGGTGCGTTTTGGACATCCATCAGGGACTTTACGTGTGGGTGCGCAGGCCATTCAAGAAAATGGGCAATGGGTAGTGAAAAAAGCGGTCATGAGTCGTAGTGCCCGCGTTTTGATGGAAGGTTGGGTACGTATTCCGCAAGATACCCTTAACTAAAGAAAAAATTTCAATCCAACTCAACCTTTGTCCTAAATTTTGTTAGCATGCAACTTGGACAAAGGTTGTGTGATGGTATGTTAGTAACGGATTTTGAAGACTATTCCTTGCAGCAATTGCAAGGTTTAATCCACGTTTTACCGGTCGCCGCTGTATTATTAGCGCCCGATGCAAAAGTGCTGGCGGCCAATCAACATTATGCAGATTTTTTTCTGAAGCCTTTCTCTGAGGTAGTTGGACGTTATTTACAACAGATTGATCAGTCTTGTTATCAATCCTATTGCAATGACCTAAGAATTTTAAGGCAAGGGCAAGCGCTACAACCTTTTGAGCATGTATTTGCAGGGCGCGAGCATCGTTTAAGCTTTCAACCTTATTATGCCAAGCATGATCTTACGGCAGTATTGGTCTGTGCGGTCGATGTCAGTGATTTAACTGCTAAACAGCGCCAACTCAAACAATCTAATCGGCATTTAAAACAGCAACTCGATCGTGATGAACTCACAGGTCTTGCGAGTCGCCATGCCTTTGCACAAAAACTGCAGCAACATAATGCATTGACTGTGGCGATTTTGGATTTAGATAATTTTAAAACATTAAATGACCAATATGGGCATGTTTTTGCTGATCGTGTCTTAAGCCAATTAGGAAAATTATTACGACGTTTGAGTCAAGAATATGCTTGGCCCAGCATGTACCGGATTGGGGGTGAAGAATTTGTGATTTTATTTGAGCAGCAGCACTTAGCAGAAGCGTGCCAGATTGTAGAACAGATTCGACAAGCGGTATTGTCTTTAAATCAAGAGTTTGCACTCGCCAATAACGATATTTCAATTTCAGCTGGGGTGGCTGAAGTTGCGTCTGCTCATACAGTGATTCATGCTTTAGAGCAGGCTGATCAAGCCATGTATACGGCTAAACA
Source organism: Acinetobacter sp. CY05 (assembly GCF_059515805.1). Lineage (NCBI taxonomy): Bacteria > Pseudomonadati > Pseudomonadota > Gammaproteobacteria > Moraxellales > Moraxellaceae > Acinetobacter > Acinetobacter sp. CY05. The sequence goes on from NZ_JCAKMW010000005.1 coordinate 107,138, forward strand.
ACAGCTTAAAAACAGTGTGTATTACTATCAGCATGCTGAATTTTATCGTTACCATGCTCTTTAAACTTGGATGCATCTCGGCGCAGAACACAGTATGATGTGCCGTGCAATCCTAACTTCTTGATTCGAGGCGAAAGTGTCCCTTCAGCAAAACAATGCACTGATATCCGCACAGCAACAAATTCAACAAGATCTCATGACCACCTTGCAGGCTTTTGCACTGCCAGAACCTTTAAAAGCTGCGGTGCATCATGCGGTGATGTTAGGTGGGAAACGTGTTCGCCCTGCGTTGTGTTATGCCACAGCTGCCTTAAACCCGAATCAAAACTTTGCCGCAGTACGCCGTGCAGCAGTTGCCATTGAACTCATACATTGCTACTCACTGGCGCATGATGATTTGCCATGTATGGACAATGACCTGTTGCGTCGCGGTCAGCCGACCTGTCATGTGGCATTTGGTGAAGATACGGCGTTATTAGCAGGCGATATTTTGCAATCGATGGCTTTTGAAGTGTTGGGCAGTCGTTTGTTTGATCAAGCTCAGGCGGTGGATCAAGGCATTGTGCTCAAACAAATGCAAATTCTTGCCACAGCAAGCTCAAAAATGGTCTGTGGTCAAGTGTTAGACTTACAAGCTGAGGGGCAACAGATTGACCAAACTGCCTTAGAAAATATTCATCGCAATAAAACTGGTGCTTTAATTTCCGCAGCGATTATGCTGGCAGCAGTCACGGTGTTTAAAGGCACTGATTTAGCGATTCCAAAACTACGTGAATATGCACAAGCCATTGGCTTAGCGTTCCAAGTGCAAGATGATATTTTAGATATTATTGCTGATACCGAGCAATTAGGAAAAACTGCAGGCAAGGATCAGCAAGTCGAAAAGTCGACTTATCCTGCATTAATGGGCTTACAACAAGCACAGGCGTATGCACAGCAATTGCATGATCAAGCCTTTGCTGCATTACAGCATTTTGAAACCGGTGCTGAGCAGTTACGCAGTATCTCAGAGTTCCTACTGCATCGTAAAAGTTAAGCGAAATGCATCAAGCAGGCACCTTGCCTGCTTTTTTAGCGCTATCATAAACTCGATGTTACTCGTGCAAAGTGGCATCCGGTGGAATAATCGGGCGGCCATTACGCAGTGCAGTCACGGCAGCGGGATCAAAATCAATCAGTAATTTATTTTCTTTGCCATCAATTTCATAGCGTCGAATCAGCTTCTGATCACCGTCTAAGGTTTCAACTTGATATTCATCTGCAATGTTCATAATGCCATCTAAATTGGTTGTGGCAGAGGCCATATCTTGATGGAATAACTCATAAATATCACGTAAGTCAAAACTCGCATTGTTATTGTCAGGATGCTTTTGCACGTAATTTTGAATATGACGAATAATTAACTGGGCAAATAAGAAATAATCCGGTTTATGGGTAAATGCCAAGCTCATGTCTTTACTCCTTATTTTGATCTGTTTTTGTTGTGGGCTTAATACAAATAGCATGACCTGCATAAAAAAACAGCAAAGGTTGCAAAAACAAGACAAAAGGTCAGCTGGCTTAACTGACACAAGAGCGAGGTGGGCAACAGCTTGAAATCAGATTTAGTTGTTTAGAAAAACAACATGAAAGCTAACGGCCTATTCATGAGTTTGAAAGTGAAAAAAAACATCCGCCTAGACAGAAAAATAGCATTTAAATTTTGTCACCTTGTTGCTTGATCACTAGAAATTTATATCAGTGAGACGATTTTGATAATAACAGCCTCACAGTTAGTTTTTGTTTTTTATGATTTCTTGCAAGCAATCGCTATTTTTACAGTCAATACATCAACATAGATTTTTGAAAAAAATAATAAGCTTAACGCTTTTAATTTAATAAACCGATTAAGTGCGACTACAAGGCACTTAAGCGCGCAAAAACGCTTAAGTGGTTAAAAAATCATCCAAAAGACTAAGGCCGATAAGCTAGCAAGTGAAATCCAAAATCAGGTACAATTGGCGGGATTAATTTTGTGTTTGGTGTATTTGAAGGCCAATACATACATTCTTTGTTAATAAATTAGGCCTGCCAGGAGTTATCCCCGCATGAGTGCCATTACTCCATACGAATGGGCAATTATTGCCTTCGTGATCGGCGTTACATTTCTTTGCGTCTTTATGCTCACTGTCCCATTACTCCTCGGGGGTAAATCATGGGGTCGTGCTAAGCAGGAGCAATTTGAGTCAGGTGTTGTAGGTGCAGGTGGTGCACGTATTCGCTTGTCGGCAAAATTCTATTTGGTGGCAATCTTCTTCGTTGTATTTGACTTAGAAGCATTGTACCTCTACGCATGGTCCGTTTCGGTTCGTGAAGTAGGTTGGGTAGGTTTTGCAACTGCAGCTGTATTTATTTTAGTTTTACTTGTTGGTTTGATTTACGAATTTTCAACTGGCGCACTGAACTGGGCACCTTCTGATAAACGTAAAGCAGCAGGGATTAAACCTAAAATTGGTTCACCAAATATGGACCTTGCAGAAATTACACGCTTTAACTCAATTGAAGAATTGGTGACTGACCCTACAGGTCAAATCCCAGCGCAATCCTCTGGTCGTGTGAAACAAAAGTCACCGGCTATATCATCTGACAAGGAGTAATACGGGATGAAATATACCTTAACCCGTGCGAATCCGGATGCTGACCAATATCCACTTCAAGAGCGTATTGTCGTAGAAGACCCGCTTTTACAAGAAGAAGTGAATAAAAATGTGTTTATGACTCGTTTAGAGGACGTAGCACATACAGCAGTAAACTGGGGTCGTAAGAACTCAGTTTGGCCGTTTAACTTTGGTACATCTTGCTGCTACGTAGAGTATGCAACAACATTAACCGGCGTGCATGACTTGTCACGTTTTGGTGCCGAGGTTATTCGTGCTTCACCACGTCAGGCCGATTTGATGATTGTGGCTGGTACGTGCTTTATGAAAATGGCACCTGTAATTCAACGTTTGTATGAACAAATGCTTGAACCAAAATGGGTCATTTCAATGGGTGCTTGTGCCAACTCAGGCGGTATGTACGACATCTATTCAGTTGTACAAGGTGTGGATAAAATTATTCCAGTGGATGTTTACATCCCAGGTTGCCCACCACGTCCTGAAGCATTAATCCAAGCATTAATGCTATTACAAGACCAAATTCAATTAGAGCGCCGTCCACTTTCTGCGGTGATTGGTGATGATCTTAAGCCAATTTATAAGCCAAAGATGATGCCAGAACGTGACCGTAAGAATGAACAGCGTATGGCTGTGAAAAACTTGCGCTCTATGGATGAAATTAAATAATTTAAGCGACAAGATTTTTGTTTACACCCGTTATGGGTGTTGTTGTCGTTTAGGTTTGAATGAATTTGTATTAAATAGGAAGCCAAGCCAATGGCTGAAGACATTGCTATGCCAGGATCAACACCAATTGATCCACGCCCAGCATTTGCAATTGTAGAAGAGCTCAAAACCAAATTTGGTGAGAACTTTTACGTGCAAACGACTTTTGAGGATTTCCCAACAGTCTGGGTTGAGCGCGCACGTGTACAAGAAGTTTTAATGTTCTTGCGTACAGTGTCACGTCCTTACGTGATGTTGTTCGACTTGTCTGCGGTAGATGAGCGTTTACGTACTCACCGCGACGGTTTACCTGCGTCTGACTTTACTGTGTTCTATCACTTGTTATCGCTTGAGCGTAACACGGACATTCGTATTAAAGTTGCGTTGAATGAGAATGACATTAACATTCCTACAGCAACCAACATTTGGCCAAACGCCAACTGGTACGAGCGTGAAGCTTACGATATGTTTGGTATCAATTTCGAAGGGCATCCAATGCTGCGTCGTATTTTGTTACCAACCTATTGGGAAGGTCACCCGCTGCGTAAAGAATATTCAGCGCGTGCCACTGAATATACCCCGTATATGCAGAACCAAGCGAAACAGGACTACGAGCAAGAGCACTTACGTTTTGTGCCTGAAGATTGGGGTCTAAAACGCGGTAATGATGACGAAGACTTCATGTTCCTAAACTTAGGTCCGAACCATCCATCTGCGCACGGTGCATTCCGTATTGTTTTGCAGTTAGATGGTGAAGAAGTTAAAGACTGTGTGCCGGATATCGGTTATCACCACCGTGGTGTGGAAAAGATGGCTGAACGTCAAACTTGGCATTCATTCATTCCGTATACAGACCGTGTCGACTACTTAGGTGGTTGTGCACAGAACATGCCTTATGTACTCGGTGTTGAGCAAATGGCAGGGATTACCGTTCCTGACCGTGCACAATGTATCCGTGTCATGATGTCTGAATTGTTCCGTATTAATAACCACTTATTGTTTATTGGTACCGCAATCCAAGATGCTGGTGGTATGACCCCTGTATTCTATATGTTCGCTGACCGTCAAAAAATCTATGACGCGATTGAGGCGATCACAGGCTACCGTATGCACCCAGCGTGGTTCCGTATTGGTGGTACAGCACACGACCTTCCAAACAACTGGCAACATTTAATCCGTGAAATCTTGGATTGGATGCCAAAACGTTTGAAGGAATACCATACTGCAGCGCTGAAAAACTCTGTATTTATTGGTCGTACCCGTAATGTTGCGCAATACGATGCAAAATCTGCATTGGCTTGGGGTGTAACAGGTACAGGTCTACGTGCGACAGGGATTGACTTTGACGTGCGTAAATATCGTCCGTATAGCGGCTACGAAAACTACGACTTCGAAGTGCCACTAGAGTACGAAGGTGATGCTTACGCGCGTGTGATGGTTCACTATCGTGAGATTGAAGAATCATTAAAAATTATCAAGCAATGTCTTGATAACATGCCGTCTGGTGCGTACAAAGCGGATCATCCATTGGCTGTTCCACCACCAAAAGATAAGACATTACAAGATATTGAAACCTTGATTACGCACTTCTTAAGCGTATCTTGGGGTCCTGTAATGCCAGCAGGCGAAGCGTCTGTAATGGCTGAAGTGGTTAAAGGTGCATCGAACTACTACTTGACTTCAGACAAGTCAACCATGAGTTACCGTACCCGTATTCGTACACCAACCTTCACACATTTACAGCAAATGCCTTCTGTGATTAACGGCAGCTTAATGTCTGACTTAATCATTTATTTAGCGACCATTGACGTCGTAATGGCTGACGTGGATCGCTAAGGGGTAATCGCATTATGATGATTTTGACTGATAAAAAACCACGTGTGAATGTTGAAGGGATTTTGACAGCTGACGAAATTCATGAAATTGAACATCACATTGGTCACTACCCGTACCCACGTGCAGCGTGCTTAGATGCGCTCAAATGTGTACAACGCCGTAATGGCTGGGTAGATGATGCGCAAATGAATGCCATTGCACAAATGCTTTCAATGAGCGTGGCGGATTTAGAAGGTGTTGCAACGTTCTATAACCGTATTTACCGTCAACCTGTAGGCCGCAATGTCATTTTATTATGTGACTCAATTGCGTGCTTCTTAATGGGGGCGGAAACTTTAGCAGAAGCGTTCCAACGCGAGCTTGGGATCCAGTTTGGTCAAACTACAGCGGATGGTCGTTTCACGATCTTACCAATTTGCTGTTTAGGTAACTGTGACAAAGGTCCAACTTTGATGATTAATGAAGACACTCACGGTTTAGTGGATGTTTCTTCAGTGAAACAGTTATTGGAGAAGTATGTATGAATACTGAACCAAAACCGATTTACGGCGACGGTAACCCAGAAACTCACCCATTAACGTGGCGTTTAAGCAAACAGGAAGCTGTGCGTAGTGTAGATGACTACGAAGCACTTGACGGTTATGCAGGCTTTAAAAAAGCCCTTTCAATGCAACCGAAAGAAGTTTTAGATGTTGTAAAAGCTGCAACGGTTAAAGGCCGTGGTGGTGCAGGTTTCCCAGCAGGGATCAAATGGTCGCTGATGGCGCCAAACGATAACTCTGGCCCGCGTTACTTAATTTGTAATGCCGACGAAATGGAACCAGGTACCTTTAAAGACCGTTTGTTGATGGAAAAACTTCCTCATCAATTGATCGAAGGTATGTTGATTGCAGGCTATACCTTAGAAGCGACTCACGGTTATATCTTTATCCGTGGTGAGTACATCGAAGCTGCAAAATACTTAAATGAAGCTTTAGAGCAAATTCGCGCTAAAGGTTATTTAGGTGACAACATCTTAGGTACAGGTTGGAACTTTGAGTTACACGTGCATACTGGTGCGGGTCGTTATATCTGTGGTGAAGAAACTGCATTGATTAACTCGCTTGAAGGTCGCCGTGCGAATCCGCGTACTAAGCCACCATTCCCGCAAGTTGCTGGTGCTTGGGGTCGTCCTACGATTGTCAACAACGTAGAGACTTACAATAACTTACCGGCAATTATGCTACGTGGCCCTGAGTGGTATGTTGGTTTATCACAAGGTAAATCAAAAGATCCAGGCACAAAAATTTACGGTGCTTCAGGCAAAGTAAAATTCCCAGGTCTGTGGGAACTACCTTTTGGTACGACTGCACGTGAAGTGATTGAAGATCACGCGGGTGGCATGAAAGATGGCTTAAAGCTTAAAGCATGGTTACCAGGCGGTGCCTCAACTGACTTCTTAGCAGCTGAACACATTGATCTTCCTATGGATGCGGAAAGCATCATGAAAGCAGGTTCACGTTTGGGTACCTGTTTGCTCATGGTGGTTGATGAAACCCAATGTATGGTTTCAGCAACACGTAACTTAGAAGAATTCTTTGCGCGTGAATCATGTGGTTTCTGTACCCCTTGCCGTGATGGTTTACCTTGGGCGGTGAAAGCGCTAAAAGCACTTGAAGATGGTACTGGTAAGAAAGAAGATATCGATCATTTACAAGAGCTTACGCGTAAGCTTTGGATTGGTAAAACTTTCTGTGCACATGCTCCTGGTGCAATGGAGCCGCTTATGGGCGCACTCAAATATTTCCGTCATGAGTTTGAAGCGAAAGTCGTTGATGCGGCCGCTAAAACTGCTGATGTAAAACAAGCTTAAGGAATTCGACTATGGCTACAATTCATGTCGATGGCAAATCGTACGAAGTCAATGGCTCAGAGAACTTGCTACAAGCATGTTTGTCTTTGGGTATTGATATTCCGTACTTTTGTTGGCATCCATCCTTAGGTTCTGTCGGTTCTTGCCGTCAATGTGCTGTGACACAATACGCGAATCCTGAAGATACGCGTGGTCGTCTGGTGATGTCATGTATGACACCGGCTGCTGACAATACCTATATTTCGATCGAAGACAAAGAAGCAAAAGATTTTCGTGCGTCAATCGTTGAGTTCTTAATGACCAACCACCCACACGACTGTCCAGTGTGTGAAGAAGGTGGTCACTGTCATTTACAAGATATGACAGTAATGACTCAGCATGACCGTCGTCGCTATCGTTTCACCAAACGTACGCACTACAATCAAGAGCTTGGCTCATTCATTTCACACGAAATGAACCGTTGTATCGCATGCTACCGTTGTGTTCGTTACTATAAAGACTATGCTGGTGGTACAGACTTTGGCGTGTATGCCAACGCATCGCGTGTCTACTTCGGTCGTCCAGAATCAGGGACTTTAGAATCTGAATTCTCGGGTAACTTAACTGAAGTATGTCCAACTGGTGTATTCACCGACAAAACTCACTCAGAACGCTACAACCGTAAATGGGACATGCAGTATGCGCCAAGCGTATGCCAAGGCTGTTCTTCAGGTTGTAACATCTCTCCGGGTGAACGTTATGGCGAACTGCGCCGTGTAGAAAACCGTTTCAACGGTGAAGTTAACCAATACTTCCTATGCGACAAAGGCCGTTTCGGTACAGGTTATGTGAATAACGCGGATCGTCCACGTCAACCACAATTCCGTTCAGGTGCCAACGTGACTACAGTTTCTGTAGATACAGCGCTTGATACTGTAATTGCAAATATCCAAGGCAAAAAAGTCTTAGGTATTGGTTCACCACGCGCATCACTTGAATCGAACTTTGCGTTACGCGAATTAGTCGGTCAAGCGAACTTCTCTACAGGTATGTCGCAAAAAGAACAAAACCTTGTGGAGTTAGCAGCTTCTATCATGCAAACAGAGGGTGTTTATAACCCGAATATGCGTGAAATCGAAAGCTACGATGCGGTGTTGATCTTAGGTGAAGACTTAACCCAAACTGCGCCTCGTATCGCTTTATCTGTTCGCCAAGCTGCGAAAAATAAAGGCAAAGAGATGGCGGCTGAGCGCCGTACGCAAGAATGGTTGGCTGAACCTGTACAACGTATTGCACAAGATGCGAAATCTCCGATTTACATTTTAGCTGCAACACAAACACGTTTAGCTGACGTAGCTGAAGGCGAAGTGGTTGCTTCTCCAAACGACATCGCGCGTTTAGGTTTTGCCATTGCTGCAGGCGTAAAAGGTGAAGCAATTACAGGTCTTGCTGACGATGCCAAAGCATTTGCACAAACCATTGCCGATACCTTAAAAGCTGCGAAAAAGCCGTTAATCATCTCTGGTACAAGTTTACAAGACGCATCAATCATGGAAGCTGCTGCACAAGTTGCACAGAATCTGGGTAATGCAGGTCTAACATTGACTGTTCCTGAAGTGAACTCAATGGGTATGGCTATCTTGGGTGGTAATAGCCTTGAGCAAGCATTTGCACAAGACTTTGATACTTTAGTGGTTGTAGAAAACGATTTATATCGTCGTTTACCAGCGGCTCAAGTCAATGCTGCATTCGCTAAAGCGAAAAACATCATTGTGCTTGATCACTCAGAAACTGAGACGGTTAAACAAGCGGATATCGTACTTTCTGCAGCATCATTTGCTGAAGGTGATGGTACTGTCGTTTCTCAAGAAGGCCGTGCACAACGTTTCTACCAAGTGTATGACCCAAGCTACTACAAACCAGAACTTGCGATCAAAGAATCTTGGCGCTGGATCCACGCGATTGAAACTGGCGTGAAAGGCAAAGCGATTGCTTGGACAGTACTTGATGACGTGATTGAAGCGGTTGCCAAAAACGTACCGGCTCTTGAAGCAATTCAAGATGTTGCACCAGATGCGGGCTTCCGTGTTCATGGTTTAAAAGTTGCGCGTGAACCACGTCGTTATTCTGGTCGTACTGCAATGCGTGCGCCATTATCGATTCATGAACCAAAACAACCAACAGACAAAGACTCAGCATTAACATTCTCGATGGAAGGTTATGTGGGGAATCAAACACCAGCAGCATTAGTACCGTTTGCGTGGTCTGCAGGTTGGAACTCACCACAAGCTTGGAACAAATTCCAAGAAAACGTGGGCGGTTCATTAAAAGGTGGTGATTCAGGCGTTCGTTTATTCGATCGTTTAGCAAAACGTCCAGCGCGTACTTTCGTGGCACCAGCACCTGTGCTTGTGAATGCAGAAAGCTTCCGCCTTGTACCAATGCACCATATCTTTGCTTCAGGCGAATTTACAGTGAAAACACCTGCGATGGAATCACGTATTCCTGACGCAATGTTTGCTGTAGGTGAGCAAGATGCTGCACGCTTGAATGTTCAAGACGGCCAAAAAATCACCGTGAAAGCGGGCGAGACTGAAGTTGTTCTACCTGTTCAAGTGATTGAATATTTACCTACAGGTTACATTGGTTACCCAGTCGGTCTTGCACCTACGGTATCTCTTGCAGAGCCTGTTTCAGTCAAGGCTGGAGTGTAATTCATGGAACAAGAATTAATGCGTCAAACGCCGCTTTGGGCTGAGAACTGGCCAATTGCGTACTCAGTAGTGCAAGCCATTGCCATTTTATTGGTGGTGGTATTAATTGCTGCGTTGATGTCTTTTATTGAACGTCGTCTTTTAGGTCTTTGGCAAGACCGTTACGGTCCTAACCGTGTCGGTCCAGGTGGTATTTTCCAGATCGTTGCCGACATGCTGAAAATCATGTTCAAAGAAGACTGGACACCTAAATTCGTAGACAAGTTAACTTTCCGTATGGCACCAGCAGTTGCAATGGCAACTGCGGTGTTATCGTTCATGGTTATTCCGGTAACACCTTATTTAGGTGTTGCGGACATGAGCATCGGTCTATTGTTCTTTATGGCAATGGCAGGTATTGCTGTGTATGCAGTGTTATTTGGTGGTTGGTCATCAAACAACAAATATGCATTACTCGGTGGTCTACGTTCTGCAGCGCAAACCATTTCGTATGAAGTGTTCTTGGGGATCTCGTTAATGGGTGTGGTGGCAATTGCTGGCTCATTCAACTTACGTGAAATCGTAGAAGCACAGCAAGACGTATGGTTTGTGATTCCTCAATTCTTAGGCTTCATGATCTTTGTCGTGGCAGGTGTTGCGGTTACGCATCGTCATCCATTTGACCAACCAGAAGCAGAGCAAGAATTGGCAGAGGGTTACCACGTCGAGTATGGCGGTATGAAATGGGGTATGTTCTTCGTTGCCGAATACGTAAACGTAGTGCTGATTTCAGCATTAATCGTGACTTTATTCTTTGGCGGCTGGTTAGCTCCATTTGGTCTGGATTTCCTTCCACCATTATTCTGGTTTGTGATTAAAACAGCATTCTTTGTAATGATGTTTGTATTGGCTCGTGGTTCTTTAATGCGTCCACGTTATGACCAAGTCATGAACTTCGGTTGGAAAATTTGTTTGCCATTAACGCTAGTTAACTTGCTAGTTACTGCTGCTGTAGTGTTGTGGTAAGGGCAGGGAGAACAAAATGTTTAAATTTCTAGCTGGGGTCGGGTCGGTTGTACGTAGCTTGTGGATGGTTTTCTCACATGCAACACGTAAACGTGACACCATTTTATATCCAGAAGTGAAAGCTGAAGACATCGTACCACCGCGTTTCCGTGGTCGTATTGTGTTAACACGTGACCCAGATGGTGAAGAGCGCTGCGTTGCGTGTAACCTCTGTGCGGTTGCCTGTCCTGTTGGCTGTATTTCACTGCAAAAAGCAGAACACGAAGATGGTCGTTGGTACCCAGAGTTTTTCCGTATCAACTTCTCACGTTGTATCTTCTGCGGTATGTGTGAAGAAGCATGTCCTACGACTGCAATTCAGTTAACACCTGACTTTGAGTTGGGTGAGTATGTACGTCAAGACTTAGTCTATGAGAAAGAAAACTTACTCATTTCAGGTCCTGGTAAATATCCTGACTATAACTTCTACCGTGTAACAGGTATGGCTGTTGCAGGTAAAGACAAAGGTCAAGCACAGCGCGAAAGTAAGCCTGTTGATGTACGGAGTCTATTACCATGATGTGGCCGTTTTATTTGATGGCACTTGTGGCCATCGTCTCTACGATTCGTGTTGTGACCAACGCGAATCCCGTTCATGCTTTATTAAGCTTGATCGTGTCATTACTTGCTGTCGCCGGTATGTTTATGATTGTGGGTGCGCCGTTTGCGGGTGCACTTGAGATCATCGTATACGCAGGTGCGATCATGGTTTTATTCGTCTTCGTTGTGATGATGCTTAACCTTGGTCAAGCGACTGTAGAACAAGAACGTAAGTGGTTAACATCTGATGCTTGGGCATATCCGGCATTGATGTGTTTCCTGATGGGTCTTGTCCTAGTATGGATGTTAGGTTCTGAGTACAACGTTGCTGGTCCGCTGATGGGTACTGAAATTGTCGGTCCTAAGGCTGTGGGTATTGCACTCTTTACCGAATACTTACTCTTGGTTGAAATTGCTGCCATGTTATTGCTTGCTGCTTTAGTGGCTGCATTCCATATTGGTAAGCGTGAGCCAGGTGCAGAAGAGGACAAACAATAATGGGCAACATCCCTTTAGAACACGGTCTAATCGTCGCATCTATTCTTTTTGCACTGGGTTTTTACGGTGTAATGGTACGACGTAACTTACTATTTGTATTGATGAGCCTTGAAGTCATGATGAATGCGGCAGCACTTGCTTTCGTATTGGCAGGCAGTGCTTGGGCACAGCCAGATGGCCAAATTATGTTCATCTTGATCTTAACGCTTGCTGCTGCAGAGGCGTGTATCGGTCTTGCGATCGTCCTTCAGTTCTACCATCGCTTCCATCACTTGGATGTGGATGCTGCTAGTGAGATGCGCGGATGAGTTATTTATATTTAACAATTTTATTCCCGCTCATTGGTTTTGTCCTATTAGCAGCGGGTCGCCACAAGCTTCCTGAAACGGTTGCAGCCATTATTGGTGTGGGTGCGGTAGGTCTATCTGCATTAGTTGCTCTAATTGCAGGCATTGACTTTGTGAACAACGGCAAAGAGTTATATATCCAACATCTTTGGACGTGGTTTAATGTCGGCGGTTTTGCCCCAGGCATTAGCTTACAATTAGATGGTTTATCATTACTCATGCTGGGCATGATCACAGGTGTGGGTTTCTTAATTCATATCTTTGCATCATGGTACATGCGTGGTGAACAAGATTTTGCGCGTTTCTTCTCGTATTTCAACCTCTTCGTTGCGAGCATGTTATTGCTGGTATTAGGTGACAACTTAGCGTTGTTATTCTTAGGTTGGGAAGGCGTAGGTCTATGTTCTTACCTGTTAATTGGTTACTACTACCAAACACCATCTAACGGTTTAGCGGCAATTAAAGCCTTTACTGTGACACGTGTTGGTGACGTATTCTTATTAATCGCATTATTCTTGCTTTACCAACAGTTTGGCACTTTGAATACACAGTACATCGTAGAAAACGCGGCGACTGTGATGACACAAAGCTCGTCAATTACGCTTTGGACTGCATTAATGTTGTTCTTAGGTGCGGCAGGTAAATCAGCGCAGATTCCACTACAAACTTGGTTAGCAGACGCAATGGCAGGTCCTACACCTGTATCTGCGTTAATCCATGCTGCAACAATGGTTACAGCGGGCGTTTACCTGTGCTGCCGTTTGTTTACAGTATTCGAACTTGCCCCAGAAGTGATGATGTTTATCTCAATCACAGGTGCTGTGACATTACTTGTAGCTGGTTTTGCTGCATTGGTACAAACTGACATTAAACGTATTTTGGCTTACTCAACCATGAGTCAGTTAGGTTATATGTTTATGGCAGTGGGTGCTGAAGCATACCAAGCGGGTCTATTCCATATGCTGACTCACGCATTCTTTAAGGCATTATTATTCTTGTCTTCTGGTGCAGTGATTCTGGCGTTCCATCACGAACAAAACATTTTCAAAATGGGCGGCTTGTTCTACAAGAACAAATTCCTATTTGCATGTTTCGCGATTGGTGGTGGTGCCTTAGCAGCAATTCCATTCTTAACGATTGGTTTCTTCTCAAAAGACGCGATCTTAGCCGCTGTTTGGACACAAAGTCATTTAGCAGGCTTACCAGTTTACAATACGCTTTACTGGGTCGGTGTAGCAGGTGCATTCTTAACCTCTATTTATACTTTCCGTTTAATCTGGATCGTATTCTTTGGCAAAGAGAACACGCCTTACCACGAAATTAAAGGTGTAACGTATTGGGCTCCACTTGCGATTCTTGCTGTACTTTCAACAGGTCTAGCAATCGTACTGAAAGCACCAGTGATGAGCATTCTTGATGCAGCAAAAATTCCAGCATTCGTGATTCCTGAAAACTTAGTTGCAGGTGCACATGGTGCAGAATACATCGCAATTGCGGTGGCATTGTCTGGTCTTGCTGTGGGTGTGGTGTTATTTGCCTTTGCTTATAATGCTGTGAAGGGCTTTGCCAATACTTCAATTGGTTCAGGTCTTGCAAATATCTGCCGTAACGCACTGGGTTTTGATGCGCTATACGACATCATCTTTGTTAAACCCTACTTATTGATTGCTAAAATGTTAGGTCGTGATCCAGTTGATGGCGTGTGGTTACTACTTCCTGCGCTCGTTCGCGGTGGTCATAGCTTCACAAGTTCACGTCAAACGGGTTCATTACGCGATTACGCTGCGAGCATGGCATTAGGTATTATTGTACTTCTAATGATCTTGATCGTGACTCAGATCGTGGGGAAATAAGATGGAAATCACAAACAATTTTCTTTTACCCGCGCTGATCCTTGTACCGTTCATTGCAGGTTTTGCATGTTGGTTGGTCGATAAACTCGACCAACAACTGCCGCGCTATATTGCGCTCGTTGGTATGCTGGTTACGCTCGGTTTAACCGTAGCGTTATGGCAATCAGGTACGTTTAATTATGAACTAGGCGCCAAAGTTCCAACTTGGTCTGCCGAATTTATGTTGCCTTGGATTTCATCTTTAGGCATTAACATTCACTTAGCGGTGGATGGTTTATCTTTACTGATGGTCGGTTTAACTGCACTTCTTGGTATTTTAGCAGTTGGCTGTTCATGGGGTGAGATTCAAAAACACGTTGGTTTCTTCCACTTAAACCTTTTATGGTCTTTAGGTGGTGTGATTGGTGTGTTCTTAGCGATTGACTTATTCTTGTTCTTCTTCTTCTGGGAGATGATGCTAGTTCCAATTTACTTCTTGATCGCACTTTGGGGTCATAAAGGTGAAGCGGGCAAGTCACGCGTTTATGCAGCAAACAAGTTCTTTATCTATACCCAAGTTGCGGGTCTGATCATGCTGATTGGTATCCTAGGTCTGGTGATCTACGGTTACATGATGACAGGTAACATCAGCTTCAACTATAACTTCTTGTTAGGTGTAGCGAATACTTTAGATGCTCAAGTGCCTTCACTTGCTTATGCATTCATGATCTGTATGTTTATTGGTTTCGCTGTAAAACTTCCAGTGTTCCCATTACATGGTTGGTTACCAGATGCACACGCGCAAGCACCTACAGCAGGTTCTGTAGACCTTGCAGGTATCTTGATTAAAACTGCGGCTTACGGTTTATTACGTTTTGTGATTCCGTTCTTCCCAGCAGCATCTGCACAATTTGCAGATATCGCAATCATCTTCGGTTTAATTGGTATTTTCTACGGCGCTTGGTGTGCTTTCCAACAAACCGATATGAAACGCTTACTTGCGTATACGTCGATTTCACACATGGGCTTTATCTTACTTGCGATCTACGCAGGTAACATCTTAACCTTCCAAGGTTTAATGATCATGATGTTGGCACACGGTTTATCGTCTGCTGCACTGTTCATTATGTGTGGTCAAGTGTATGAGCGTTTACATACCCGTGATATGCGTTTAATGGGCGGTATTCGTGGTCAGTTCCCATACCTTGCATTCTTCTTAATGTTCTTTGTTGCAGCATTAGTCGGTATTCCAGGTTTGGGTAACTTCATCGGTGAATTCCTAATCTTGATGGGTTCATACGCGAAATTCCCACTATTTACTATTCTTGCCACAGTAAGCTTAGTATTTGCGGGTGTTTACGGTTTAATCCTGATTCACAAAACTTTGTTTGGTGTACCAAATGAAGAACAACGTGAACACTATGCATCTTTAAAAGATTTAAATGCACGTGAAGTGGTTGTACTTTTAATTTGTGCAATTGGTCTGTTATGGCTTGGTCTTTATCCACAAACCTTCCTTGACGTTTCAAACTCAAGCATGGCGTGGTTAGCGAACAGCTACATCCCAGTGCAAGAAGTAGTTGAAGTTGCTCAAGAAGCTTCAGTTCAACTCGAAAATGTGGAGATCCAATAAGTCATGAACTTCACAATGTCATTTTCTGAACTTATGCCTTTAGCGCCAGTCATGATCGTCGGTTTAACCGCGATCGTGGCAATGCTACTGACTGCAATTAAACGTAACCATAATCTTGTCGCCACTGCGTCAGTGATTGGTTTAAACCTTGCAGCCATCTACCTTCTATTCATGTTATTTGGTACCAGCTTTGTACCATCTAACGTGATGGGCATGTTTATGGTTGATCCATTTACATTGCTGTATCAATTAATCGCAGTAGTTGCAGCGCTTGCGTGCTGTACCTTGTCTCATGCCTACATTGAAGGTTATAAAGACAACCGCGAAGAACTTTATCTATTAATGTTGTTGTCTGTTACAGGTGCAATGTTAATGGTAGCAAGCTCACACTATGCATCATTCTTCATTAGCTTAGAGTTAATGTCGATTCCTGTATACGGTATGCTTGCTTATACACATCAGCGTACGAAATCTTTAGAAGCTGGTGTGAAATACCTCGTATTATCAGCAACTGCATCTGCAATGCTGCTTATGGGTATGGCGTACATTTATGCTTACACAGGTTCATTATCGTTCTATGATTCTGTACAAGCCTTAATGGAAAACATCACGCAGCCAATGGTGATTTTAGGTTTAGGCTTAATCATCTTTGCTGTGGCATTTAAATTGTCTTTAGCACCATTCCATAAATGGACACCAGACGTTTATGCAGGTGCGCCAGCGCCAATGGCGACTTTCTTAGCAACAGCTGCGAAAGTGGCAACCATTGGTGTATTTGTACGTTATTTATTGACTTCAGGTGCGATCCTTGTTGATTCAATCATCACGATCTTAACCATTCTTGCCGTGTTCTCTATTTTGGTAGGTAACTTACTGGCAGTAAAACAAGTCAACTTAAAACGTATTTTGGCTTACTCTTCAATTGCGCATTTTGGTTATTTGATCATTGGTTTGATCAGCATGACTTACGCAAGCTTAGGTAACGTGACTGTTTACGTGATTACCTATGTATTGACTACAATTGGTGCCTTTGGTGCGGTTGCATTAATGTCTAGCCCATATAACAACACAGATGAAGCAGAAAGCTTAGCGGACTACCGCGGTTTATTCTGGCGCCGTCCAGTGTTAACTGCTGTATTAACTGTCATGATGTTATCTCTTGCAGGTATTCCATTAACAGCAGGCTTCATTGGTAAGTTCTTAGTAATCATGGCTGCAGTAACTACTCAGCACTGGTTCTTGGCTGCCATGATTATTGTGGGTTCAGGTATTGGTTTGTACTACTACCTACGTGTGATGGTGGTCATGTACATGACACCACCAGAAACGCCACGTATTGACGCCGACAAAGAATGGGGTCAAAAAATGGGCGGTGTAATGGTGTTAGTCGTTGCCGCTGCAGTATTAGTGATTGGTGTTTATCCAGACCCAATTATTAAACTGGCACTTGAAACAGAGATTCTATCTCCGCTTCATTTCATGTTAAGTCAGCAATAACGATTAAAATTATTCTAAGTTAACAAAAAAGCCCTCAGTTTGAGGGCTTTTTTTATTTATCCAATGCTGCAAAAAGCTCTATAATAGAGCAAATTTTATCTTTAACCTTTTAGGTGCTCTCCCGTGGCTATTCATGAAATTCGACATCCATTAATTCGACATAAACTTGGCCTATTACGCCGTGCTGACATTAGTACAAAAAACTTCCGTGAATTAGCACAAGAAGTCACGATGCTTCTGACTTATGAAGCAACCAAAGATCTTCCAATGGTTGAACAAGAAATCCAAGGTTGGAATGGTCAGGTGAATGTTGACCGTATTGCGGGTAAAAAAATTACCGTTGTGCCAATTTTACGTGCTGGTATTGGCATGTTAGATGGTTTCTTAAACTTAATTCCAAGTGCCAAAGTGTCGGTTCTTGGTTTAGAGCGTGACGAAGAAACCTTAGAAGCACGTACCTATTACAAAAAATTAGTACCAGACGTACAGAACCGTATTGCCATGATCATTGATCCAATGCTCGCTACTGGTTCATCTTTAGTGGCAGCGATTGATGTATTAAAAGCTAGCGGTTGTAAAGACATTCGCGTGATGGTATTGGTTGCAGCACCAGAGGGGATTAAACGTGTTGAACAAGCACACCCTGATGTCACTATTTTCACAGCGTCAATTGATGACGGCTTAAATGAAAATGGTTATATCGTGCCAGGTCTAGGTGATGCGGGCGATAAAATTTTCGGTTCTGTTCAAAAAGACTAAGTTTGAATAGCAACCAAAAAAGAGGCTGTTTTAGCCTCTTTTTTATATAATGTGATTAGGTAATTCAAGATAGGGTAGCACAATGAAAGACGAACTACAGCAAGGTAAAATCAAGCAATATGATTCAGCAAAAGGCTTTGGTTTTATTGGTTATGCGGATGGAGATATTTTCTTTCATATCTCTGACTTTCCACAACAAGACGGTAGTGAGCCAAAACGTAACGACCGTGTAAAGTTTCTTGTAGCACGTAATGGCGATAAATTTAAAGCCATTAAAATTCAGCGTGTAGAAGATCTATCTAAAAAAGCAGTTAAAACGCGTGTAGCAAAACATAATAAATCCATTACTTCAGCATTGTTATCTAATTTTCGCGGTTAAATAAGCATAAAAATTAAAGAGGTCTGAGGACCTCTTTTTACTATCAAAAATTTTTAAAACTACAGGGGGAAAGTGATGTTGCAACACAAAGGCTCAGCATTAATTGTATTGGTTATTGTTCTGGGGATGGCTGGACTAGCAGCAAGCTATTGGGGATATGGGCTGTATCAACAAAACAAGCGAGAACAGCAAGCGCAGCTTGCCAGCTTAATTGCAGAACACGAACAAATTGTATTACAACAACGTGCAGTACATGGAGATTTACCTGAACAGATTCTTGCTAAGCCCGTTGAGCGGCAAGCTGTGCTAGAGCGACCGATCATGCCAACGCCACCTGCCGCCGGTAAAAACTTTCGCTGTGATGAGCGTCAACATTGTTCGCAAATGCGCTCTTATGAAGAAGCGCTATTTTTTAATCAATATTGCCCAAATACCAAAATGGATGGTGATGCAGACGGAATTCCCTGTGAAAAACAATTTGCACGTTAGCATAAATAACATTTTTATAAAAACTTAATAATAAGAACCATAGTGGTCATTTTTTGTTTACAATATATACAGGTACAGGGGATAAGCACACTGCATAAGACAGTGATTAAGACATGATAAAAATTCAAAGTGACGACAATGAAAAAATTAGCTGCAGTCAGACAGATAAAGTGGTTAGTGAGCCTATTCTTTATGCTGTTATTTTTAGGTTTGGGTTATGCTCAATTTAATACTTATACTGGTCAACCTCTTATTCGTCTTTCTGACAAAGATCAGCAGAAGTTACAGCAATATGAGCGTTTGCGTAATGTGCGACATTATGAGTTTAAATTACAGCCCAGACAGTCGCCGTATTGTGCTGGGCGTATTTATTGTGTAGAGCAATCAACAGCAATACCTTAAAAAAAGCACCTTAAGGTGCTTTTTTTTTATTTTTCGCAGAATTTCATAAAGGCTTTTAGACCTGGGCCTTGATACTTTTGACGATGCACCAGCATAAACAACGGACGTGCCAGTTGCCAAAATGGGGTCTCTAGAATCACCAGCTGACCTTTTTCACGTAAAGGTTCAATCGCCAGTTTAGAAATACACGATAATCCTAAGCCACCAGCAACAATCTTTAAAATCGCTTCATTATGACCTAAGGTTAAACGAATATTGGCATCTGGAACGTCTTGTAAAATAGCATTATCAAACACTTCACGTGTTCCTGAGCCTTCTTCACGTAAGATCCAGTCCGCGTTTACAAAGTCAATTGGGCTCAGTTCACGTTGTAACTGCGCCAAAGGATGGCTTGGTGCACAGCACACCGCCAATTCGTCATCGCGCCAATGAATACATTGCAGTTGCGGTAAATGACATGAACCCTCAATTAAAGCTAAGTCTAACTGGAACTGATTCACAGCTTCGATCATTTGGCGAGTATTGCCCACTTGTAATTGTAAATGCGCTTGTGGCTGAATTTGTAAAAAATCCGCCATTAAATCTGGCATTAAGTAGTCACTAATGGTTAAGGTTGCGCCTAAACGTAAATCAATACTTTGTAACTCACCTTTAGCTGCTTGTTCAAACGCTTCACAGCGGCCTAGAATTTCTAAGGCTTGCGGGAGAAGAAAACGACCTAAATCATTGAGTTGTAGCCGTTTACCTAAACGGTCAAACAGCGGAGCGCCTAAGCCATCTTCAAGGTCGGCCAATGCCATACTTGCCGCACTTTGCGTGAGCTTTACCGCATCACTGGCTTTGGTTACGGTACCCTCTTGAGCGACTGCTACAAAAACAGCCAGCTGACGTAATGTCATGCGCATGAATATAGCCTTAACATTGAAAAAATATTCATAAATTATCGTCTCATGCTACCATGAGCGCAGTCTTTGATGCCACGTTGAAATTATGTCAATTGAGAAATTTACACAAGAAAAGGTTTTATCTGTACATCGTTGGACCAATACGCTGTTTAGTTTTACCTTAACCCGTCCTGCTCATTTTAAATTTACCGCAGGCCAGTTTGCACGTATTGGTTTAAAGGTGGGTGATGATTTGGTGGTACGGGCGTACTCAGTCGTTTCATCACCTTTTGATGAAACTTTAGAATTTTTCTCAATTGTAGTGCCAGATGGGGCATTTACCTCTAACTTGCAGCATTTGCAAGTGGGTGATGAATTGTACCTTGAAAAAATCCCCTATGGCTTTTTAACACTGGCACGTTATCAATTGCCTTTACCACAAGATTTATGGTTGTTGGGGACTGGAACAGGTTTAGCACCATTTTTATCCATGCTGCAAGACTTTGAAACATGGTCAAAATATCAAAAGATTAATTTAGTCTATAGTGTACGTACAGCGGCAGAACTGGCCTATAGCGAGCGCATTCAAGAGATTGCCGAAACTTTTGGTGAAGGGCATACGGGCTTTAAATTTATTCCGATTATTACCCGTGACCCAAATGCAGCTTTGCATGAGCGTTTACCCGTGCTCATTGCCAATGGCGAGCTTGAGCAAGCCGCAGGTCTGCCGCTGAATCCTGCAACCAGCCATGTCATGCTGTGTGGTAACCCTCAGATGGTCGATGATACCAAAGAGGCTTTAAAAGCCCGTGGCCTGACCATGAACCGCCGTGGTGAAGGTAATATTGCCGTAGAGAATTACTGGTAATCGCTGTAAAGTCTTACTTTAAAAGCTCAAGCACAGGACACAAAAAAACCTCCAATGTGGAGGTTTTTTTAATGCTTGCTGCTTAATGCACAAACATATCTACAAATTGACGGATCTCTTGCAAAGCGGTCTCTACATCGGTGGTCAGCCATGTCGGTTCAAATAGACCTGCATAATGATCGAGACGATCCTGTGGTACCACTAAACGCACAGGGCATTCTTCTTCGAGAAGACGCCATGGAATAATGGGCACTTCGTTGTCTAAAAATGCCGCCACGTTACGAATATCAATCACCATAGCATTAATGCACTCAGGAAAGGGCATTACCGAAAACTCTTCAGTGCGACGGCGAAAATACTCTAAATCACCCCATTTTAAGCGGTAGGTGGGTTTAGTAAACTCAATAATGCCAATCAAATGCTGATCACGCGTGTGGTGTAAAGTACATTGATGCGTGACATCCGTGTCTAAATCAAGCGTTACACTCTGTTGACGATACGCCATAAAGTAAAAACACAGCAAAAAAAGGAGTGACTGATTATAGCCTAAAATCATCAGTGTGAGCGATTATTCGTTCACCATCCTGCTATGCTTCTTCACACAATGCAACACTTAGACTTGTTAGTATAAAAAACAAACAATCAAGGTGAGAGCAACATGCAACACGATCCAAATAAGTCGCATCATGCCACCAGCGCGTCAGACGCCCAACAAAAAAAGCGTTTGCCCATTTATATCTTAATTATTGTTGGGGTATTTCTTGCGGCACTGATTTTCTATATGACGGCAGATGTCAAACCAAAGCCAAGTGAGGCGCCTCCCGGTCATCCAAATCCAACAGCTCAGCCTGCAGGTGTTACCAATAGCAGCACAAGTACTGCGACCGCAACCGATACTGCTACTGCGACTGATCGTTAGGTGAGAATGTGAATTTTAAAAAAGCTCTAGTCTTCATCCACTAGGGCTTTTTTACTGGCTGATTGTGGGTTTTTGTTGTAGTTTTAACATTAATCATTGAATAAAAAATAGACAAAACTTAAGGTAATACAGAGATAAACGTAGGGCCAAAACCCGATAAACAAACCAAAAATAAAGGATAACAATATGAATGATTATTTTGAGCGCAGTCGAGGTGGCTTAAATGCCATGTATTATTGGGAGCAATTTCATCCTATTCTCGCCGCGATTGCCATTTTAATTGTTGGTTGGATTATTGCCTTGGTGGTGGCGGCTGGGATTAAAAAGCTACTGCAAAAACTTGGTACCAATCAAAGACTTTCTAATGCGACTGGGCACCGCTCTAATATTGAAAACATCGTGTCACGAATTGTGTTTTGGATCGTGATGATTATTGCGGTGATTGGAGCACTCAATGCCTTGAATCTCAATAGTGTGAGTGGTCCATTTAGTAGCATGGTGCAGCAATTCTTACTCTTTGTGCCGCAGTTGTTAGCAGCCGTTGCTGTTGGTTTTATTGGTTGGTTAGTAGCCAATGTAGCGAAAGTAGGTCTGCAAAAATTACTCAACCGTACAAATTTAGATGAAAAACTCAGCGCTGAAGTTGGGGTAAGTCCAATTAGCCAAAATATCAGTGAAATTGTGTACTGGTTAATTTTGTTGCTGTTCTTGCCAATTGTACTGTCTATTTTAGGCTTAAATGGTCTGTTATATCCTGTACAAAATATGGTGAATCAAGCGGTTGGCTTTTTACCTAATCTATTTATTGCCGGCATTATTGTTTTTGCGGGTTATATTTTGGCCAAAATTGTACGTGGTATTGTCGAAGGTTTAGGCAATAGTCTCAATGTACAGCAGCAAGCAGAAAAAATTGGTTTATTTAAAGGCTCTAATTTACCGCGCTTACTAGGTTCGTTCCTCTTTGCGGTGGTGATGATTACGGCCTTAATTGTGGCATTTGAAGCACTAGGTGTAGAAGCAATTTCACAACCTGCCACCGCCATGTTGCATGAAATTATGAATGCCATTCCACATATTATTGCTGCAGGTTTAATCCTGATTGTAGCGTATGTGGTGTCACGTTTTGTGGCCAAACTGGTGGTTGAAGTTTTAGCAGGTACAGGGGTAGACAATATTCCTGCCAAAGTTGGTGCACAGCGTTTTTTAGGCGAAACTAAAGTCTCTTGCGTTGTTGGTTACTTGATTGTGCTGTTTACCATGCTGTTTGCCGTATCTGAAGCAGCTAACCGTTTAGGCTTTGATCAAATCAGTGATTTGATTGCCATGTTCATTTACTTTGGTGCCAATATCTTACTCGGTGCTGTCATCCTAGTGATTGGTTTCTGGTTAGCTAACATTGTTGCCAATGTGGTACAGCGCGGTGAATATAAGAGTTCACGTTGGTTAGCCAATCTAGTCCGTGTGTTAATTATGGGCTTGGTACTGGCAATGGGTTTACGTGCCATGGGCATTGCAGATTCGATTGTGAATTTGGCCTTTGGTTTAACCCTTGGCGCAGTAGCTGTGGCCTTTGCCTTAGCCTTTGGTTTAGGTGGACGTAATCCTGCAGAACGTTTGTTAACTGATTTAATGGATAAAGCCAAACGTGAAGCCAATGAACCAAATCCTGAGCCAGTGAAAGATCAGGATATTATGAAACCACAAGCACCATCATCTGATTTTAAAAGTACCACAATGAATGCAGATGGACCTATTATCGCCCCTGTAGAAGTGGTGACTGATAAAAAACCAAGCACGAATCCAGATCAGGATGTTGCTGTGCCAGATAGTTTAGTGGTTGATCCAGAGCAAAAACCATTGAACAATCCATATGGTTCAACTGGCGAAGCAGAAAATAATACAGACCTTAAACCTGAAGATAAGAACTAAAGAAATGACACCAATGGGCTGATGCCCATTGGTACAAAATTTAAGGATGCCAAAATGTCACGTAGAAAACCCAATCATCGTTTTGCACCGGCGGTCATCGCAGGGGTGACCATTGGTTTTTTGGTTGCCGGTTATCAGTTGGTCTTTGGTGGTAACAAGCCTAAGCAAGCTCATTTAAAGGCGCCACCTGTAGAACGGCAGCCTGAGGCACAAGACGACTCACCCAAGCAGGCGACCGGAGAACTTTAGTCGCCTAGCTCAAGCAACAGCTTATACATATTGGGCAGCAGCATGCGCTGATGCCCAAGCCCATTGGAAGTTATAACCGCCCAAATGCCCTGAGACATCTAACACTTCACCAATAAAATACAAGCCTTTTTGTTTTTTACTTTCCATGGTTTTAGATGACACTTCTGTGGTATCTACACCACCTAAAGTGACTTCTGCTGTTCGATAACCTTCTGTGCCAGAGGGTTTGACTTCAAAGCCATGCAACTGCGCAGCAATCGATTCAAGTTTATCATCGCTTAAATTACCAATCGCACTATCGGCATGTTCAAGCCAAATAAGATTTTGTAGCTCCAACACCACACTCTTGGGTAAATGTTCACTTAGTAAAGTGCGTAATAGCACTTTAGGTTGGCTGGTTTTTTTGATTTTGAAGAAATCTGATAAGTCGAGGCTTGGTAAAAAGTCAATTTTAAAGCTTTGACCCACTTGCCAGTAATTTGATAATTGCAAAGAACTTGGACCACTTAAACCGCGATGGGTAAACAATAAAGCCTCGGTAAAGCTATTTAATGGGTTAGATAAAGTGGCTTCTACCGCATTACCACTTAGGCGTGTGGTGACTTCTTTAAAGCCATCTGAGAAAGTAAATGGCACTAAACCAGCACGGGTTGGATAAACGTGATGGCCAAATTGTTTGGCAATTTCATAGCCGAACCCAGAACCGCCTAAGGTCGGGATAGATAAACCACCGCTCGCGACTACCACTGACTCAGCTTCGAAAAAGCCTAAAGTTGTGGCCAGTTGAAACCCTTGACCATCGACCGTGCTGACCTCTTTGACTTCAGCACTGGTTTTAATGGTCACTAAGCCAGTTTTATCACATTCTTTTAACAACATGGCCAAAATATCTTTGGCGCCATTTAAGGTAAATAATTGTCCGTGTTTACGCTCTTCGTATTCGATTCCGTAGTCGCAGACCATGCCAATAAAGTCCCAGTTGCTATAACGACTGAGCGCCGAAATGACAAAATGCGGGTTATGTGACACGTAATTTTCAGGCTCAACATATAAATTGGTAAAGTTACATTTACCACCGCCCGACATGAGAATTTTTTTACCCACTTTATTGGCTTTTTCTAATACCAAAACCCGACGACCACGTGCGGCTGCCATGGCTGCCAACATTAAGCCTGATGCACCAGCACCAATTACAATTACATCAAACATAGAGGGAGACACGGCAATTTACCAACAGCAATCAATCAGCCGGGCATTATAGCCAATTTCTAAGCGCTTTTCAGGCAATGTTACGTCCTTGTAAGCCACCACTATGAATGACTAAAATTTTCTGCTGCGGTTCAAGCTCACCGCGTTCAATCATTTTAAAGAGGCCATAGAACATTTTGCCAGTATAAATCTGTTCTAAAGGAATCTGATATTGGGCTTCAAAGTCTTTGATAAATTTGAACAGTTCAGGCGTAGTTTTGGCATAGCCACCAAAACAAAATTCATCCGTAATCGACCAATTACTTTTTGTGGTCATATCGGCGACATCATGCTGTAAAAAATCACCTTTTAAGGCAGAAAAACCTAAAATCTGTTGCTGGGCTACGCTGGCTTCAATTAAGCCGGCGATAGTGCCACCGGTACCTACCGCACAGCAAAGGAGGTCAATATCTTGCTCATGCTTGCTTAAGATTTCTTTACAGCCCTGTATAGCCAGCTGATTGGTGCCACCTTCAGGAATGATATACGCCTGTGGATATTTGGCCTTGAGCATATTTAAAAAATCAGGTTGATCTTTAGCGCGATAATCTTCACGCGAGATAAACACAAGCTGCATGCCAAAAGCTTGCGCCGTGCTTAAGGTCGGGTTAAGTGGTTGATCTTTCAGTTCAAGTCCACGAATAATCCCAATGCTGCTTAAACCTAAAGCATGTGCAGCAAAAGCAGTTGCCGCGATATGATTCGAATAGGCGCCACCAAAGCTTAAGACTTGTGTATAACCTTGTTCTAAGGCTGTTTTTAAATTGTATTTGAGCTTAAAAAACTTATTGCCTGAGATGTGCGGATGGACCAAATCTAAGCGCTTAATATGAAGCTGAACGCCTAGATGCTCAATATGTTGGGTGGGAATATTTTGGGCTATATGCTCAAACATAAATCGGCGCGTTCCATACTTATAATGCTGCTGATAAAATATACAAATACTGCTATGCTACAGTCATAATAAAAATACAGGAGGATACGGATATGCGTCGCATTGCACTCCTTATCGTCAGTTTAGGTGTCACTTGGCTTGCAGCGTGTGACACCACCGATCACATGAATAAACCACGGACAATGATCATTGGTGGTGTACCAGTACATGATCATGATTATAAACTATTGCCTCCATCTACACCTACACAGCAAAGCTTGGCTGAATAAGTGGCAAGGTTTTGTCATAACAAGATGCCCAACATGGGCATCTTGTTTATTCAAGTCAGAGAATTGGCCAGATCTAGCCCAAGTGCTGAAGATTTTTGCTTGGATCATAAAAAAAGAGCAGTAAAAAATGGCCAAGCAGCGTAAAATTGCGCTTTCTTTTTCCCTTAAATATAGGAATCGCTATGGAATCGCTGGTGATTTTAGGCTCAATTGCGTTGGCATTGCTGTTAGGTGCAATGAGCCCTGGGCCGACCTTTATTTATGTGGCAAAAAACTCGATTGCGATTTCACGTAAACATGGCTTATTTACCGCTTTAGGCACAGGCACAGGCGCAGCCATTTTTGCTTTGTTGGCGGTATTGGGTTTGCAAGCATTGTTATTGGCAGTGCCAGCGGCTTATTTAGGGCTGAAAATTTGTGGTGGCTTATATTTACTTTGGCTGGCCTATAAAATTATTAAACATGCCAAAGAGCCTGTGCAAAGCGTGGCGGATGGGGCAACGGTGATGAGCTACCGCCGTGCTTATGTTTCAGGCTTAATTACCCAAATGAGTAATCCTAAAATAGCGATTATTTTAGCCAGTATTTTTACTGCACTTTTACCTAAAGAAATCCCAAGTTATTACTATGTCGTATTACCGATCTTATGTTTCTTTATTGATGCAGGGTGGTGTTCTTTGGTGGCAGTTGCACTTTCGGCAGATAAACCACGCCGTGTTTATTTACGTTTTAAGGCTCTGTTTGACCGTGGCGCAGGTGTGGTGATGACGGTATTAGGTTTAAAATTATTATTTGGGATGAAATAAGCATGTTCTATAAAAAAATCCTCTATTTGTAGAGGATTTTTTTGCAATGAATATTTGCTAAGCATCTCGCATACAACAATCAAGTGGCAGAATGAGGCGGATATATTGCCAGTACATGGTAGTACATAGTAAAAAGTCAGCGGTAAAAGATGCATAGTGCTGCGCCTAATGAGTAAATGGGCGAAGCAGACGCCTTGCTTCTCGCTAGTGTTTGTTGGATTAAAGCCTTACAAACCAAAGGCCTTGTACTCGCTCAATATATCCTGAAGCAGTTATAACCTAGAGTAGCTCAATTTGCCAATTGGATGCTTGAATTTCGAGATTATTTAAACGTAATTGTTTGCTGATGTCATCAGCCTGTTGTTGCAGTTGCTGTACCGAGACTGTTTTTAGCCAGCGGATTTCACTTGAGCTATAACGCGCATGATCACGACGAGTATGCTCGATAGCTTGTTGCACGATACGATGTTGCTGAGTGAGCAAATCCCGTTGATTGAGTACGCCAAGTAAAGCATTGCCATTGATAGTTTGTGCTTGTGCATTGGTTTGATGAATACGTTGAATCAGCCGATGCAGCTCGGTATTGACTTCAAATGCTTCTGCCAATAATGCAGTCGGGTCTTCACTGGGTTGATCACCTTCTTGTACTACCACATTGCTATTAATCCGTTGTTGTAAGGATACCAGTTTAGTTTGTAGATCACTTCGAAGTAATAAGGCTTCAGCGAGTTTCATGATAGGTCTCAATAAAAATAGATAAGCAGCTTCATCTGCATAAGGCAGATGTAGCCTTAAAAGTGACGTGCTTTAGAGCTGATCCTAGCCAAAATAATGGACAGCACGTCCCTCTAAAGATAACGTAACTTTAATCTTTGGAGATTCAAGAAATGGCTATCTTGCGCAGCAATGCTGCTCAAGTCCTGAATTTAAACAGCAAGCGATTGATTATGCACTTTCAAACTCCCACGAACCTATAGCTGCAATCGCCCAGAAATTAGGTGTGGGTTATTCAACTTTAGACAAATGGATTCGTGAAGCCAATCCAGTGGGTTCAAGCAAACGTCAACTTTCACCAGAACAACAGCGGATCTTAGAATTAGAGAAAGAAGTCAAACAGCTCAGGGAAGCCAATGACATCTTTAAAAAAGCGCATGTGTACTTTCTGACAGATCATGCCAAGAAAAGTACACGGTAATTCAAGATCTGGATGTGAATGAAGTCACTGTATCTTCTGCCTGTCAATGCCTGGGTGTCAGCACTTCAGGCTATTATGCCTGGCGAAAACGCCAGACCAATCCAGCGCAGAAATATAATGATTTAAAAGCCGTATATTGGCAGCATCATGCACGATTGGGTGCACCTTCATTGGTACATGACATGCATGATTTAGGTTACAGCATGAGCGAACGAACCGTTGGAAGAATGCTTAAAAAGCTTGGTTTACGTAGCAGGATTGCACGTAAATACAAGCATACGACTGATTCAAACCATCGTTTGCCTACAGCGCCTAACTTGTTGGATCGTCAATTTACGGTCAATGAACCCAATAAGATCTGGACAACGGATATTACCTATATCCGTACTAAGCAAGGTTGGCTGTATTTATGTGTGATGCTGGATCTATTCAGCCGTCGTATTGTCGGCTGGCAAACCAGCCATCGAATAGACCGTCAATTGGTGTGTGATGCGTTTCATTATGCAATGGCTCGTCAGGGGTATCCAATGGGTGTCATGGTGCATTCGGACCAAGGCTCACAGTACTGTAGTCGTGATTTTAGGGCGCTATTATTGACGAATAACTGCGTTCAAAGTATGTCACGCAGGGGAAACTGTTGGGATAATGCAGTGACCGAAAGCTTCTTTCATACATTGAAAGGTCATGTGGTCCATGGCAGTGTGTTTGCCACTCGAAAAGAAGCGAATACAGTCTTGTTTGACTATATTGAGATTTATTACAATCGGGTCAGAAGGCATTCCGCAAACGGCTGGTTAAGCCCAGAAGCCTTTGAACAGAAATATTTTAAGAATTTAGAGGGATTTGTTGTCCACGATACTGTCTAGGATCA
>NZ_JCAKMW010000006.1:0-121074 GCF_059515805.1 Acinetobacter sp. CY05
ACAATTGGTCACGTTGACCATGGTAAAACAACTTTAACAGCTGCGATTGCAACTGTATGTGCTAAACAATTTGGTGGCGAAGCGAAAGACTACGCTGCAATTGACTCAGCACCAGAAGAAAAAGCACGTGGTATTACAATTAATACTTCACACGTAGAATACGATTCTCCAATCCGTCACTACGCTCACGTAGACTGCCCGGGCCACGCCGATTATGTTAAAAACATGATTACTGGTGCTGCTCAAATGGACGGTGCGATCCTTGTATGTGCTGCGACTGATGGTCCAATGCCACAAACTCGTGAACACATCCTTCTTTCTCGTCAGGTAGGTGTACCTTACATCGTTGTATTCTTAAACAAATGCGACCTTGTAGACGACGAAGAGCTTCTTGAATTAGTAGAAATGGAAGTTCGTGAACTTCTTTCTACTTACGACTTCCCAGGTGATGATACTCCAATCATCCGTGGTTCAGCTTTAGCTGCACTTAACGGTGACCAAGGTCAATACGGCGAATCAGCTGTTGTAGCTCTTGTTGAAGCGCTTGACTCTTACATCCCAGAACCAGAACGTGCAATCGATAAAGCATTCTTAATGCCAATCGAAGACGTATTCTCTATTTCTGGTCGTGGTACAGTAGTCACTGGCCGTGTTGAATCAGGTATCGTGAAAGTAGGCGAAGAAGTTGAAATCGTTGGTATCAAAGACACAGTTAAAACAACTGTAACTGGCGTAGAAATGTTCCGTAAACTTCTTGACGAAGGTCGTGCGGGCGAGAACTGTGGTGTTCTTCTACGTGGTACTAAGCGTGAAGACGTTCAACGTGGTCAAGTATTAACTAAACCAGGTGCGATCAAGCCACACACTAAATTCGACGCAGAAGTATACGTACTTTCTAAAGAAGAAGGTGGTCGTCATACTCCATTCCTTAACGGTTACCGTCCACAGTTCTACTTCCGTACAACTGACGTAACTGGCGCAATCTCTCTTCAAGACGGCGTTGAAATGGTTATGCCTGGTGACAACGTAGAAATGTCAGTAGAATTAATCCACCCAATCGCAATGGACCCAGGTCTACGTTTTGCGATCCGTGAAGGCGGCCGTACTGTAGGTGCGGGTGTTGTTGCTAAAGTAACTGCGTAATATAATATTACTGAGTTATTTTTCAGATCGAGGGCTTCGGCTCTCGATTTGCTCTGCAGGCTAGTAGTTCAATTGGTAGAGCGTCGGTCTCCAAAACCGAATGTTGGGGGTTCGAGTCCCTCCTGGCCTGCCACTTTTCTAAAAAAAGCTTGATGCTGGCGAATCTAGTCATATAATAAATCGCGAATTCTACGACGAGTACAAAAATGTCGAACGATAAATCGCGTGACGCATTAAGCGACGCGCCAATTCCTCAAAGAAATAATTCTGCTGAAGTTGTAAAAACAGGGTCGCCTTTAGACTATGTTTTATGGGCTATTGCATTGATTTTGTTAGTCGGTGCTTTAATGACCAACCAACATCTGCCAGCTTATTGGGCACCAGCCAATGATATTTGGGTACGTGTTGGGGTAATTTTGGCTTGTATCGTGGTTGCTTTAGGTTTATTATACGCCACCCATCAAGGCAAAGGCTTTGTTCGCTTGCTTCAAGACTCGCGAATTGAGTTACGTCGCGTTGTTTGGCCGACGAAACAAGAGACGATGACCACATCTTGGCACGTACTTGTTGTTGTACTTGTAGCATCGGTTTTACTGTGGTGTTTCGACTACATTCTAGGCTGGGCTATTAAATTAATTATCGGGTAAGAGAGCTATGAAACGTTGGTACATTATTCATGCCTATTCAGGTTATGAAAAACAAGTGATGCGTTCGCTTAATGATCGAATCCAGCGTAGCGCTGTTGCTGATAGCTTTGGTGAAGTCCTTGTTCCTACCGAAGAAGTGGTAGAAATGAAGGATGGTAAGAAGCGCAAGTCAGAGCGTAAGTTCTTTCCAGGCTATGTCTTAGTCGAAATGGAAATGAACGATGAAACTTGGCACATTGTTAAAGAATGTCCAAAAGTTTTAGGTTTCATTGGTGGTACTGCTGAAAAGCCTGCACCAATTACGCAAAAAGAAGCTGATGCAATTCTTGCACGTGTACAAAACAAAGGTGAAGCACCTCGTCCTAAGACGATGTTTGAACCTGGTGAAGAATTACTCGTAATTGACGGTCCATTCACCGACTTTAAAGGCGTGGTGGAAGAAGTCCTTTACGAAAAGTCACGTTTAACGTTGACCATTAACGTATTTAACCGTCCAACCCAAGTTGAATTGGAATTTCGTCAAGTCGAAAAGACTATCTAACTGGTTTGGATTGAAAACGCTCGATTTGTCGTGTATGAGTCGGGCACTGTTATTGTAACGTAAGTTACTTAAAATCATTGGGGAGCCTAGCGGCGTTTGCACCCAGAGGTAATTGACAATGGCTAAGAAGATTGACGGCTATATCAAGCTGCAAGTTCCAGCTGGTAAAGCGAATCCATCTCCACCGATTGGTCCTGCACTAGGTCAACGTGGTGTAAACATCATGGCGTTCTGTAAAGAATTCAATGCTGCTACACAAAAACTTGAAGCTGGTCTTCCAATTCCAGTCGTGATCACTGTGTACAACGATAAGTCGTTCACATTCATCATGAAAACTCCACCTGCTGCTATTCTTCTTAAGAAAGCTGCTGGTATTGCTAAGGGTTCAGCTGTACCTAACAAAAACAAAGTTGGTAAGTTGACTCGTGCTCAATTAGAAGAGATCGCGACTACTAAAGAACCAGATTTAACTGGTGCTGACTTAGACGCGCGTGTACGTACCATCGCTGGTTCTGCACGTTCTATGGGCTTGGAAGTGGAGCTTTAAGACATGGCTAAATTAACTAAACGTCAAAAAGCGATTGCTGCTGCTGTAGAAGCAAACAAAGTTTACACTTTGGATGAAGCTGTAGCGGTTCTTACTAGCCTTCCTGCTGCTAAATTCAAAGAATCTTTGGACGTAGCGGTAAACCTAGGTGTTGACCCTCGTAAATCTGACCAAGTTGTTCGTGGCGCGACTACACTTCCTGCAGGTACTGGTAAAACTGTACGTGTAGCTGTGTTTGCTCAAGGCGCTGCTGCTGAAGCTGCTAAAGCTGAAGGCGCGGACGTTGTTGGTTTTGATGATCTTGCTGAAAGCATCCAAGCTGGTAACTTAGACTTTGACGTAGTGATTGCTGCACCTGACGCTATGCGTGTTGTGGGTAAATTAGGTACGATCCTTGGTCCACGTGGCTTAATGCCAAACCCTAAAGTGGGTACTGTAACTCCTGACGTAGCAACTGCAGTTAAAAATGCAAAAGCTGGTCAAGCACGTTACCGTGTAGACAAAGCGGGTATCATCCACGCTGCGATTGGCCAAGTAGGTTTCTCTGCTGAAGCTGTTCGTCAAAACGTTGAAGCGCTTATCGCTGACCTTAAGAAAGCAAAACCTGCTACTTCTAAAGGTGTTTACATCCAAAAGATCACTTTAAGCTCGACTATGGGCCCTGGTCTTACTGTTGATGTAGCAAACGTTTCTAAATAAGTTTTAACTTATTACAGAATTTTAAAGCCCTGAGTAAGTTTTAAAGCATTGCTTTAAAACTTACGCAAGAAACGCTTCGTCGTTGATTGCGCAACTTAGGCAAACTTTGAATTGATAAATTGAGATTTATCAGCGTCAAAGACCTCGGGCGAGGGCAGTTTTATGCTGCCTTCTTAAAAATCCAGTCCGAGTAGACGCGGTGGTGTGATTTGGTTCCTCCTCCGCGTGTAAATTCAGCGATGAATTTACGAATTGGGAGTGCACTTGTTTGAGTGCATAAATCACCGTTAGGAGGTATTACAATGGCTCTTCTTATCGAAGGCAAAAAACAGATTGTAGCTGAAGTTAACGCTGTTGCTTCTACTGCTTTCACTGCTGTTGTTGCTGACTATCAAGGTTTAACTGTAGAGCAATTAACAACTCTACGTGTTGAAGCTCGTAAACTAGGTGTTCACACACGTATCGTACGTAACACTTTAGCTAAACGTGCTCTTCAAGATACTCAATTCAGTATTCTTGCAGACAACCTTGTTGGCCCAACAATCTTAGCTTTCTCAACTTCTGAAGACGACATGGGCGCTGCTGCTCGTTTGTTCGAAGAATTTGCTAAAACTAACAAAGCATTTGAACTTAAAGCTGCTGCATTTGACGGTAAAGTGTATCAAGGCGAAGAAGTTAGCGTGATCGCGAACCTTCCAAACCAAGAAAAAGCACTTACTATGCTTGCAAACGTTCTTCAAGCTCCTATTTCGAAATTGGGTCGCCTTATTACTGCGCTCAAAGAGAAAAACGAGTCAGAAGCTGCTTAAACTTACACACACATCATTCAATCCCCATTTGGAGTTACTCTCATGGCTTTAACTAACGAAGAAATCCTAAACGCAGTTGCTGAAAAAACTGTTCTTGAACTTGTTGAACTTATTTCTGCTTTCGAAGAGAAATTCAACGTTTCTGCTGCTGCTGTAGCTGTTGCTGCTGCAGGTCCTGCTACTGCTGCTGCTGAAGAGCAATCAGAATTCAACGTAGAATTAACTTCTTTCGGCGCGAACAAAGTTGCTGTAATTAAAGCAGTTCGTGAAGCTACTGGCCTTGGTCTTAAAGAAGCTAAAGACATGGTTGAAGGCGCACCTGCAGTTCTTAAAGAAGCAGTTTCTAAAGAAGAAGGCGAAGAGCTTAAAGCTAAGCTTGAAGCAGCTGGCGCTACTGTTACACTTAAGTAATTGCTTAAGCGGAGCTAATTCTTTAGAATTGGCTCCAAAAATTGGCTGGTGGCCCTTGGGTCATCAGCCTTTTTGCGTTACAATAATCGGCTCGATTTTTGTTTGCATGCATTAAACGCTATACAAATTAAAAATAAAGATAAAAATCAAATGTTTACCAATATTTTTTTGCCTAAAAATATTGTTAAGCGTTTTTATACCACTGAAAATTGCAGCATTTGTAAAAAGTGGTGGCCATATCGGCCTGCGTAATTCCTTCTAAGTCCGTTCTGCAGGCGGGCTTAGTTCACTTTCCGAGGACTCCAGATGGCATACTCATATACCGAAAAGAAACGGATCCGTAAGAATTTTGGTAAATTGCCCCAAGTGATGGACGTGCCGTACTTGCTCGCGATTCAAGTCGACTCGTACAGAACGTTCTTACAAGACGGTAAAACTCCAAAAAACCGCGATGATATTGGTCTCCAAGCCGCGTTTCGTTCAGTTTTCCCAATTGAAAGTTATTCTGGCAATGCTGCTCTAGAATTTGTTGAGTATAGTCTTGGTAAACCTGAGTTTGACGTTCGTGAGTGTATCCTTCGCGGCTCAACTTATGCGGCACCAATGCGCGTTAAGATTCGTTTGATCTTAAAGGATCGCGAAACGAAGTCAATCAAAGACGTACGTGAGCAAGAAGTGTACATGGGTGAAATGCCACTCATGACTGAAAACGGTACCTTCGTCATTAACGGTACTGAGCGTGTTATCGTTTCTCAATTACACCGTTCACCGGGCGTATTCTTTGACCACGATAAAGGCAAAACGCATTCAAGCGGTAAAGTGCTTTATTCAGCACGTATTATTCCTTACCGTGGTTCATGGTTAGACTTTGAATTTGATGCCAAAGACTTAGTCTACGTACGTATCGACCGTCGTCGTAAATTGCTAGCGACTGTAATCCTACGTGCTTTAGGTTATAACAATACACAAATCCTAGACTTGTTCTACGAAAAAGTGCCTGTATACCTAGACATGGGTAGCTATCAAATTGACCTCGTTCCAGAACGCCTGCGTGGCGAAATGGCGCAATTTGATATTGCTGACAATGATGGCAAAACAATTGTTGAACAAGGTAAACGTATTAACGCGCGTCACGTACGTCAAATGGAAGCGGCTGGCTTAACTAAGCTTTCTGTTCCAGATGAATACTTATACGAGCGTATTACTGCAGAAGACATCCAATTACGTGATGGCGATATTATTCCTGCAAACACCTTGTTAAGCCATGAAATCATGGTGAAATTGGCTGAAGGCGGCGTTAAACAATTTAACATCCTATTCACCAATGACATCGACCGTGGTTCATTCATTGCTGACTCATTACGTGCTGATTTAACCAAAGATCGTGAAGAAGCATTAGTAGAAATCTACAAAGTAATGCGTCCAGGCGAGCCGCCAACAAAAGAAGCTGCTGAAAACTTATTCAACAACTTGTTCTTCTCATCTGAACGTTATGACCTATCTCCAGTTGGTCGTATGAAGTTCAACCGTCGTTTGGGTCGTCCTTACGAAGTCGGTACTGATCAGAAATCGCGTGAAGTTGAAGGCATCCTATCGAACGAAGACATCACTGATGTATTAAAAACATTAGTTGAAATCCGTAACGGTAAAGGTGAAGTCGACGATATCGACCACTTAGGTAACCGTCGCGTACGTTCAGTTGGTGAAATGACTGAAAACCAATTCCGTGTAGGTTTAGTTCGTGTAGAGCGTGCTGTTAAAGAACGTTTATCACAAGCTGAAACAGACAACTTGTCTCCGCAAGATTTAATCAATGCGAAGCCAGTTGCTGCTGCAATCAAAGAATTCTTTGGTTCAAGCCAGTTATCTCAGTTCATGGACCAAAACAACCCATTATCTGAAATTACACACAAACGTCGTGTATCAGCGCTTGGCCCTGGTGGTTTAACACGTGAACGTGCGGGCTTCGAAGTACGTGACGTACATCAAACGCATTACGGTCGTGTTTGTCCAATTGAAACGCCGGAAGGTCCAAACATTGGTTTGATCAACTCGCTTTCTGTATACGCAAAATGTAACAACTTTGGTTTCTTAGAAACACCTTACCGTAAAGTGGTTGATGGCCGTGTAACAGACGAAGTTGAATACTTATCTGCAATTGAAGAAGTAGGTACTGTGATTGCACAGGCCGATTCTGCAGTTGATACAGACGGTAACTTATTAGAAGAAGTGGTATCTGTACGTCACCAAGGTGATTTCGTACGTATGCCGCCTGAAAAAGTAACCCATATGGATGTATCTGCACAGCAGGTTGTATCTGTAGCGGCGTCACTAATTCCTTTCCTTGAGCACGATGACGCCAACCGTGCGTTAATGGGTTCAAACATGCAGCGTCAGGCTGTTCCTACGTTAATCGCAGACAAACCACTTGTTGGTACAGGTATGGAAGCGAACGTAGCACATGACTCTGGTGTGTGTGTGATCGCGAAACGTGGTGGTCGTATCGAATTTGTTGACGCATCACGTGTGGTGATTCGTGTCAACGAAGAAGAGATGGTTGCGGGTGAGGCAGGTGTAGATATCTACAACTTGATCAAATACACACGTTCGAACCAAAACACTTGTATTAACCAAAAAGTTCTTGTGAACTTAGGTGATCAAGTGGGTCGTGGTGACGTTCTTGCTGATGGTCCATCGACTGATGGCGGTGAGCTTGCACTGGGTCAGAACATGCGCGTTGCGTTCATGACGTGGAACGGTTACAACTACGAAGACTCGATCTTGTTATCAGAGCGCGTACTTCAAGAAGACCGTTTAACATCAATCCACATTCAAGAATTATCATGTGTAGCACGTGATACTAAGCTTGGTGCGGAAGAAATTACTGCCGACATTCCAAACGTGGGTGAAGCAGCACTTTCTAAACTTGATGAGTCAGGTATCGTTTATATCGGTGCTGAAGTGACTGCGGGTGACATCCTTGTAGGTAAAGTAACGCCTAAAGGCGAAACTCAACTTACTCCAGAAGAAAAACTGCTTCGCGCGATCTTTGGCGAAAAAGCAGCTGACGTGAAAGATTCATCTTTACGCGTATCTTCAGGTGTTAAAGGTACAGTTATTGACGTTCAAGTGTTTACACGTGACGGTCTTGAAAAAGATGAACGTGCACAAGCAATTGAAAAAGCGCAGCTTGATGCTTACCGTAAAGATTTAAAAGAAGAGTTCAAAATCTTCGAAGAAGCAGCGCGTGAACGTATTATCCGTTTACTTGCTGGTCAAGAATCTAACGGTGGCGGTACAACTAAACGTGGCGATAAGTTAACTGAAGAGTTACTTGCTGGTTTAGAACTTGTTGACTTAATGGATATCCAACCAGTTGACGAAGGTATCGCGGAACGCTTAACTCAAATTCAAGTATTCTTGAAAGAGAAGAGCCAAGAGATCGACGAGAAATTTGCTGAGAAAAAACGCAAACTTTCTACAGGTGACGAACTTACAACTGGCGTATTGAAAGTTGTTAAAGTTTACTTAGCTGTTAAACGTCGCATCCAACCGGGTGATAAGATGGCGGGTCGTCACGGTAACAAAGGTGTTGTATCTAACATCCTACCTGTAGAAGACATGCCACACGATGCTAACGGCGTACCTGTAGACGTAGTACTTAACCCACTGGGTGTACCGTCACGTATGAACGTGGGTCAGATTCTTGAAACTCACTTAGGTATGGCGGCGAAAGGTCTTGGCGATCAAATCGACAAGATGATGAAAGAGCAACGTACTGTACTTGAGCTACGTGAATTCTTAGACAAGATTTACAACAAAGTTGGTGGCGAGCAAGAAGATCTTGATAGCTTAACTGACCAAGAAATCTTGGCATTATCTGGTAACTTGCGTAAAGGTGTACCTTTAGCGACTCCAGTATTTGATGGTGCTGAAGAATCACAAATCAAAGACTTACTTGAACTTGGTGGTATCTCACGTACGGGTCAAACCGTATTGTACGATGGCCGTACAGGTGAACGTTTCGACCGTCCTGTAACTGTAGGTTATATGTACATGTTGAAACTGAACCACTTGGTTGACGACAAGATGCATGCGCGTTCTACTGGTTCTTACTCACTAGTAACACAGCAGCCGCTTGGTGGTAAAGCACAGTTCGGTGGTCAGCGTTTCGGTGAGATGGAAGTATGGGCACTAGAAGCATACGGTGCTGCATACACGCTTCAAGAAATGCTTACAGTGAAATCGGATGACGTTGAAGGTCGTACCCGTATCTACAAAAACATTGTAGATGGTAACCATTATATGGACCCAGGTATGCCAGAATCGTTCAACGTATTGACCAAAGAGATCCGTTCTTTAGGTATCAACATTGAACTGAAAAATGGTGACTAATTAGTTCCATTTGATCCCCCAACCCCCTTGATAAAAGGGGGGGATTCACTCCTCTTAATCTTAAGGGGAGTTTCCCGCTTAAGTAGGCGGGATTGGACGGGGGATTAGTTCAGTTAAAAAACAATATTTGTGACCCAGTTGGGAAGCGAAAATCTTCTCAACACACGGAGAAAAAAATTGAAAGACTTGCTCGATATCATGCGCAAAAAGACGGACTCAGACGGTCACGCTCCTGTAGAGTTTGATCGCATCCGTATTGGTCTTGCGTCACCAGAAATGATTAAGTCATGGTCTCATGGTGAAGTGAAAAAGCCTGAGACAATTAACTATCGTACGTTCAAACCAGAACGTGATGGTTTATTCTGTGCCAAAATCTTTGGTCCAGTAAAAGATTACGAATGCTTGTGTGGTAAATACAAGCGTATGAAATACAAAGGCGTCATTTGTGAAAAATGTGGCGTTGAAGTAACAACTGCAAAAGTTCGTCGTGAACGTATGGGTCACATCGAGCTTGCTTCTCCAGTTGCACACATCTGGTTCTTAAAATCATTACCAAGCCGTATCGGTTTGTTACTTGATATGACTTTACGTGATATCGAACGCGTATTGTATTTCGAATCTTACGTTGTAACTGACCCAGGTATGACGCCTTTTGAGAAATACCAACTTCTTAACGATGAAGAATACTTCAATGCGTTAGAAGAACACGGTGACGAATTCACTGCGAAAATGGGTGCAGAAGCTGTTCAAGACTTGCTTAAAGACATCGATCTTGAAGCGGAAATTGCGCGTCTTCGTGAAGAAATTCCAGTAACAACTTCAGAAACTAAGCTTAAGAAAGCATCTAAGCGTTTGAAGTTAATGGAAGCATTCAACGATTCGAACAACAAGCCAGAATGGATGGTGTTAACTGTACTTCCAGTTCTTCCACCAGATCTTCGTCCGCTTGTACCACTTGAAGGTGGTCGTTTCGCAACTTCTGATTTGAACGACCTTTACCGTCGTGTGATCAACCGTAACAACCGTTTAAAACGTCTTCTTGACCTTGCAGCGCCAGACATTATCGTACGTAACGAAAAACGTATGTTACAAGAGTCTGTAGATGCATTGTTAGACAACGGTCGTCGTGGTCGTGCAATTACCGGTTCAAACAAACGTCCGCTTAAATCTTTAGCCGATATGATTAAA
The DNA here is from genome assembly GCF_059515805.1 of Acinetobacter sp. CY05. NCBI lineage: Bacteria > Pseudomonadati > Pseudomonadota > Gammaproteobacteria > Moraxellales > Moraxellaceae > Acinetobacter > Acinetobacter sp. CY05. Next base: position 10,381 of record NZ_JCAKMW010000006.1, read on the forward strand.
GGTAAGCAAGGTCGTTTCCGTCAAAACTTACTTGGTAAGCGTGTTGACTATTCTGGTCGTTCGGTAATTACTGTAGGTCCAAACTTACGTTTACACCAATGTGGTCTTCCGAAGAAAATGGCACTTGAATTGTTCAAGCCGTTTATCTTTGCCAAACTACAAGCCTCTGGTCAAGCAACCACCATTAAAGCTGCGAAGAAAATGGTTGAGCGCGAGACCCCAGAAGTTTGGGACGTTTTAGCCTCTGTGATTCGTCAACATCCAGTGATGTTGAACCGTGCGCCAACACTTCACCGTTTAGGTCTTCAAGCATTTGAACCGATTCTGATTGAAGGTAAAGCGATCCGTCTTCACCCACTCGTATGTGCTGCGTTCAACGCCGACTTCGACGGTGACCAAATGGCGGTACACGTTCCATTAACACTTGAAGCTCAGTTAGAAGCTCGTGCGTTAATGATGTCAACCAACAACATCTTGTCTCCAGCGAACGGTGAGCCAATCATCGTACCGTCTCAGGACGTTGTCTTAGGCTTGTACTACATCACACGTGATGCGATCAATGCCAAAGGTGAAGGCATGGTGTTTGCGGATACTCATGAAGTAAACCGTGCACTTGCAACAGGTCAAGTTGATTTACACGCTCGCGTGAAAGCACGTGTACACCAAACAGTGATTGACGAAGATGGTAACCGTGAACAACAAACTATTGTTGTAGACACGACACCTGGTCGTTGCTTACTTTGGGAAGTTGTGCCTGAAGGCTTAAGCTTCGAGCAAATTAACCTTGAGATGACGAAAAAGAACATCTCTAAGTTAATCAACTCTTGCTACCGTAAATTAGGTCTGAAAGATACGGTTATCTTTGCTGACCAATTGATGTACTTAGGTTTCCGTCAAGCAACACGTTCAGGCGTGTCGGTTGGTATGGAAGACATGCTGATTCCAGAAGCGAAATACTCAATTATTGAGAAAGCTGAAGCTGAAGTTCGTGAAATCGAACAACAGTTCGAGCAAGGTTTCGTAACTGCGGGTGAACGTTACAACAAAGTTGTCGATATTTGGGCGCGTACCAACGACCAAGTTGCTAAAGCAATGATGGACAACTTATCTTTCACTACTGTTAAAAACAAACAGGGTGAAGATGAGAAGCAAAAATCATTCAACTCAATCTACATGATGTCAGACTCTGGTGCCCGTGGTAGTGCGGCGCAGATTCGTCAGCTTGCAGGTATGCGTGGTTTGATGGCAAAACCAGATGGCTCGATTATTGAAACACCAATTAAAGCCAACTTCCGTGAAGGTTTGACCGTACTTCAGTACTTCATTTCAACACACGGTGCGCGTAAAGGTTTGGCCGATACAGCACTTAAAACTGCGAACTCGGGTTACTTAACGCGTCGTTTAGTTGACGTAGCACAAGACTTAGTGATCACTGAGCCAGATTGTGGCACGATGGGCGGTCTAGTCATGACTCCGTTCATTCAAGGTGGCGATGTCATCGAGAACTTAGGTACTCGAGTTCTAGGTCGTGTTGTTGCTGAAGATGTGAAGAAACCTGGTACAGATGAAGTTCTTCTACCTCGTAACACGTTGATTGACGAGAAACTTGCAACGTTCCTCGAAGACAACGGTGTCGACGAAGTTAAAGTTCGTTCTGTTGTATCTTGTGAATCAAGCTTTGGTGTATGTGCGAAATGTTACGGCCGTGACTTGGCACGTGGTCATCAGGTGAACCCAGGTGAATCTGTAGGTGTAATGGCTGCTCAATCAATTGGTGAGCCAGGTACACAGTTAACCATGCGTACCTTCCACGTGGGTGGTGCGGCAAGCCGAACGTCTGCTGCTAATAGCATCCAAGTACGTAACAAAGGTACAGTACGTTTCCACAACGTGAAAACCGTACAACATGCCAAAGGTCACTTGGTATCAACATCTCGTTCAGGTGAGATTGGTATTGCTGATGATATCGGTCGTGAGCGCGAGCGCTATAAACTTCCTTACGGTGCGTCTATCATCATTAAAGATGGCGAGAGCGTAGAAGCTGGCGGTATCGTAGCGACTTGGGATCCGCATACACATCCACTTGTTACAGAAGTTGCCGGTAAAGTACGTTTCAGCCAAATCTCTGATGGCGTGACTGTTACGACCAAAACTGATGATGCAACAGGTATGTCGACGATTGAAATCTTACCAGTGACTTCACGTCCTGCGTCAGGTAAAGATCTACGTCCTGCCGTTGTATTAGACACAACAGATGGCGGCGAACAGTTCTACTTCTTGCCACAAAACACCATTTTAACGGTTCGCGATGGCGAAACGATTGGTGTGGGTGATGTTATTGGTCGTGTTCCACAAGAAACTTCACGTACTCGTGATATTACCGGTGGTCTTCCACGCGTAGCGGATTTATTCGAAGCACGTAAACCAAAAGAGCACGCAATCTTGGCAGAAGTGTCAGGTGTTGTCAGCTTTGGTAAAGAGACCAAAGGTAAGAACCGTCTTGTGATCACTCCAGATGATGGCTCTGAGATCTACGAAGAGTTAATTCCGAAGTGGCGTACCATTAACGTGTTCGAAGGTGAGCATGTGAACCGTGGTGAGACGATTTCTGATGGTCCACAAAACCCACACGACATCTTACGCTTAAAAGGCGAAGTGGCGTTGACGAACTACATCGTGAACGAAGTTCAGGACGTTTACCGTCTGCAAGGTGTAAAAATCAACGATAAGCACATCGAAGTGATCGTTCGTCAAATGTTACGTAAAGTTGACATTACTGACGGCGGCGACACAAGCTTCATCAAAGGCGAACAAGTGGATTACATCCGCGTGATGCAAGAGAACCAAGCTGTTCTTGCGCAAAACAAATTCCCTGCGAAGTTTGAACGTCAATTGATGGGTATCACGAAAGCGTCGCTTTCTACTGACTCGTTCATCTCTGCTGCATCGTTCCAGGAAACAACTCGTGTGTTAACTGAAGCGGCTGTAACAGGTAAAGAAGATGATTTACGTGGTCTGAAAGAAAACGTAGTTGTAGGTCGTCTGATCCCAGCGGGTACAGGTTTGGCTTACCACTTAGAGCGTCGTCGTCAAGAAGCAGAAGCTGCAGAGCTTGCACTTCACAACGATTTCTCTGACGTTGACCAAGCGCTTAGCCAAGCATTTAGCGATGAGTTTAACGGTCTTTAATTAGCCCTTTAAACCAAGCATAAAAAGCCACCTTCGGGTGGCTTTTTTTATTGATCAATCATGTTTCTTTTAGCGCTGCAAAGTATGAGAAAACGCATCAAAAAATTATAACTTGGCGATTGTTTAAAAATTGCCTATATTCATTTCTAAAGCTTTATAAATAATTGTAAAAACTTAAAAATGAAGGGGCAATCTATGCAAATTAAATCAACACTTTTAACGTTGGGGTTAAGCTTAATTGCAATGGCTACAGTAGCAGCTGAAAACAAACCCATGCCAACCGCCATTGTTCTACCAGACAGTGCAGTTGTGCCTGTAGTAAAAACCCAAGTGATTCGTAGGGCTGAAGGTCAAGAGCCAGTTCGTACCACACAAGCGACCGTATTTGAAGTAAGCAATAAAGGCAAAGATATTATTGCGAAAGACATTTACTTTGCTGACAAAGACATGAAATTTTCTGAAGCGGGTATGGCACCTCCTGTGGTGCGTCGCGGTAGTATGATTGTACCCACCTTTAAAATTCAAGAAAGTAAACGCTTAACGCAAGAAGGGCAATTGGTATCTGAAAGCACACATATTGATGCAGCAGGTATGGAATTTCGTCGTGGTGAAATTGAACCTGTAAAACGCCAATTAAAGCTCGAGATGACAAAAGACCCAAAAAGCACACAACAAGTTGTACATAAAGTGGCTTCTGAAAATGGAGTAGTCACGAGTGATGTGGTGATTTTAGAAGATCAGAACTAACTTTGCTCTGACAAAGAAAGTGATTTTTACATCATTACAGCAATTCATTGCCAGCTTTAACAGTTTCAAAATAGTTAATCCTTAAATAAGCTTTAAACTAGTGCTAAACAACATGAGTTAGGATCAAAGCAATGAACAAATTTATGGGTGCAGCTGCAGTAGCGACATTGGCAGTTTTTAGCTTAACAGGCTGTGAAAGCATGAACTCTAACCAACAACGGATTGGCGCAGCAGCACTAGGCGGTGCTGTAGGTGGTGGTTTGGGCAACAGCGTAGGCGGTGGTGTGGGTTCTGCTGTAGGTGGCGGTGCTGGTGCTGCTGTAGGCAGTAAAGCACAAGGTGGTTCAAATCGTAATGCAACTTACAGTGGCGTAGGCGGTGCAATTGGTTCTGCTGTTGGTAAAAGCGTCTTTGGTGGTAACACTGGTGCAGCGATTGGTGGTGCACTGGGTGGTGGTGCCGGTGCAGCAATTGAACAAAAAAATCGCTAAAATGTAGACGAAAAAGAGCATCCAAACGGGTGCTTTTTTTACGCCTAAAAACTATTCATATTTCTAGCAAACGCCTCTTTTTTGCAAACTCTGATAAAATGCTGTTTTTATCATTCCTTCTCTTCTCTTATGTTCGCGATTCTAGCTGCTATCGGGGTCATGTTTGGCCTGTCGTTGGCTCGTGTGCCTGTGGTTTTCGCCCTAATTATTGGTGCCGTCACGGGTGGTTTGTTGGCAGGCTTAGGACTGCAAGGTACTTTAGAAGCCTTTAATAACGGCTTAGGTGGTGGGGCACAAATTGCCTTAGCCTATGGTGTATTAGGTGCATTTGCCTTGGCATTAGCGCGTTCTGGGTTACCTGATCTTTTGGCTTATAAATTGATTAAAGCCTTAAAAGGTGATGCCAGTGCAAAAGCACAAAATAAAGTCAAAATGATTTTATTCTTTACTGTTGCTTTAGCTGCGATCAGTTCGCAAAACGTGTTACCTGTACATATCGCCTTTATCCCTGTATTAATTCCGCCACTGCTGAGCGTATTTAACCACCTTAAACTTGACCGTCGTTTAATTGCCTGTTTATTGACTTTTGGTTTAGTTGCGACTTATATGCTGGTACCTGTCGGTTTTGGTGCAATTTTCTTAAATGATATTTTAGGGAATAACATCAATAATTTTGGTAAGCCGTACGGCTTTTCAATTAGCTATGACCAAATTCCAGCAGCTATGGCGATTCCTGTGTTGGGTATGTTTATTGGTTTGCTGATTGCAATCTTCTTTAGTTATCGTAAACCACGTGACTATCAAGATGTACAAGTTGAAGCATCAGCCAGTATTGCTGATGAAATTACAACTGACCAAACTGGTGCACCTAAAATTGCTAAATTTACACTGTACATGGCAGCATTTGCGGTAGTAGCCACCTTAGCGGTACAGCTCTATTCAGATTCAATGATTCTAGCAGGCCTAGTAGGTGTTTCTATTTTAAGCTTTGCGGGTATCTTTAAGTGGAAAGAAGCAGATGATGTAATCATTAGCGGTATGCGTATGATGGCATTGGTTGGCTTTATTATGATTTCCGCACAAGGTTTTGCTTCTGTCATTGAAGCAACCAACCAAGTGCCGGCACTGGTTGAGGCATCTGTACAGTGGATTGGTAATAGCCAAGCCTTAGCTGCATTTTGGATGCTATTAATTGGTCTTTTAATTACTTTAGGCATTGGTTCATCATTCTCGACTGTACCAATTTTGGCCATTATTTACGTACCACTTTGTTTACAGTTTGGTTTTAGTCCAGCGGCAACCATTGCCATTATTGGTACTGCGGCGGCCTTAGGTGATGCAGGTTCTCCGGCGTCTGACTCAACTTTAGGTCCAACATCAGGTTTAAATATGGATGGTCAACATGACCATATGAAGGACAGCGTGATCCCAACATTTATCCATTATAATATTCCATTAATGGTATTTGGTTGGATTGCTGCCATGGTGCTTTAAATCACGCTTTTATTAAAATCTGATAAAAACACTCAGATTTTAATTTAAAGATATAACCAACTTGGTCACACTTTTTAAAATTGACCAAGTTGGTTGGATTAAAATAAATTTATATAAAAATCAATAAATTAAAAATAAATGAATTAAATGCTAATTTATAGATATTGCATATTAAATATACTCTATGTTTAATATCTGTATAAATGATTTAAAGAGTAAGACTTTATGTTAAAACAAATTGCAATTGTAGCATTATTGGGGATGTCTACTGCAGCAGTGGCAGGTGAATGGCAAGTTAAAATTGGTGCATCTGCTCTAGCGCCAACAAGCGATACTCAAATCGATCTAGGTACAGTGAAAGCAGATAGCGAGCTTGGTTTTACTCCATCTGTTGAATATTTCTTTAACGACAATTTCTCTACAGAATTATTGCTGGCTACACCATTTAACCATGACGTATTACTCGATGGTGGCAAAGCGGCTAAGATTAAACACTTACCACCAACTATTACAGCAAAATACAATTTTAAAAACTCAACACGCTTCACACCTTATATTGGTGTAGGTGGTACTGCATTTATTGCTTGGGATGAAGAAGGTGCAGCGAAAGAGGTAAAAGAAGAGTTTGGCTTTGCGGGTCAAGTTGGTTTTAACTACCAACCTGCTGATGCGAAAAACTGGGGTGTGTATGCAGACGTACGTTATGCAGATTTAAGCCCAGAAGTGACTTTAATTGATGCAGTTGGTGGCGATAAATTTGATCTAGATATTGACCCAATTGTTTATACATTAGGTTATAGCTACAAGTTCTAATTGTAAGCGTATATATAAGCCTCCATTTTTGGAGGCTTTTTTATGTTTTGCAGAAAATAGCAGATTGCTAACAAAATTAGGCTATTGAATTTACAAACAATCTACTAAGCTTAACTGAAATATTGCCATGAATACTTGTATGAAAACACTCGCTTTAGTTTGCCTGCTTGGATTAGCATGTTCTGCTGCTGCGACACAAGCAGCGAGCTTTGTGTGTGAGCGCGCGCAGACGGCAACTGAGAAAGCCATTTGTAAGCACAGTGAGCTTAATGATGCCGATGTTAAAATGGCGACCACGTATAATATTTTGCGTAAATTGGTGCCGATGGGTACTCGTTCAGTAATTCAAGAAGAACAAATCAAATGGCTACAGCTACGTAATCAATGCCAAGATAATGTCAGCTGCCTCTTAGATGTATACAAAATGCGCCAACAAAAACTCGATTTACACCTAAATCGGATTTATAAAATGGGCCCATTTTAAATTTTTTTAACTTTCGCTATTGAAAAAATTTAAGGTCACTCCAATAGATATTGCATCTATAAATCGAGGAATGACCAATGAGCGAAGCAAACGCACAAAAACATAGTTTCCAAGCAGAAGTTGCCCAATTGCTACACTTGGTAACGCATTCTTTATATTCTAATCCAGAAATTTTTCTGCGTGAGCTGATTTCGAACGCTTCAGATGCCTGCGATAAATTGCGCTTTGAAGGCATCAATCATCCTGAATATTATGAAAACGACCCAGAACTACATGTTCGTGTCACTTTAGATGCCGATAAAAAACAAATTATTATCTCAGATAACGGTATTGGTTTAACTGAAGCGGAAGCGATTGAACATTTAGGCACCATTGCTAAATCTGGTACCAAAGACTTTATGTCAAAATTATCAGGTGATCAAAAATCTGATGCACAATTGATTGGTCAATTTGGTGTAGGTTTTTACTCTGGCTTTATTGTGGCAGAGAAAATTACTGTTGAATCGCGCCGTGCAGGTGTAGAGGCGAACCAAGGTGTGCGTTGGGTCAGCAATGGTACCGGTGAATTTGAAACAGAAAGCATTGAAAAGTTAAACCGTGGTACAGACATCATTTTACACTTACGTGAAGATGCAACTGAATACCTCGACCGTTTTAAAGTCAAACAGATCATCAATAAATACTCAGACCACATCAGCTTGCCAATTGAAATGCAAAAGCAAGTCTGGCAACAAGAAGAAGCTGCTGAAGGTGAAGAAGCAAAACCAGGTCAATATGTGACGACAGATGAGTGGGAAGCGATTAACTCAGCCAGTGCGCTTTGGACACGTAATAAAAACGAAGTCAGCGAAGAGCAGTACCAAGAGTTTTATAAAAACCTCACCCACGACTTTGCCAATCCTTTGGCATGGGCCCATAACCGTGTAGAGGGTAGTACTGAATATACCCAATTGCTGTATATCCCAAGCAAAGCGCCAAGTAATATTTTTACCCGTGAAGCCAAAGCTGGGATTAAGTTGTATGTAAAACGCGTATTTATTATGGATGATGCGGATAATCTGATTCCAAATTACTTACGTTTTGTACAAGGGATTGTCGACAGCGCCGATTTACCACTGAATGTCAGTCGTGAGTTATTGCAAGAAAGCCGCGACGTGAAAACTATTCGTGAAGGTAATGCACGCCGTATCTTGACTATGCTAGATGGCTTAGCTAAATCTGACGATGAAAAAGACCAAGAAAACTTTAAAACTTTCTACCGCGAATTTGCGTCGGTACTTAAAGAAGGTTTAGGTGAAGACTTCACTAATCGTGAGCGTATTTTAAAATTATTACGCTTTGCGACCTCAAGCAATGATGAAGTTAGCACTTCATTAAGTGATTACAAAGCACGTATGAAAGAAGGGCAAAAAGCCATTTACTACGTGACGGCAGAGAGCTTAAATGCTGCGAAAAACTCACCACAACTTGAGTTATTCAAGAAAAAAGACATTGAAGTGTTACTCATGACAGAGCGCGTCGATGAATGGGCAATGGAATTTGTACATGAGTTTGATGGTACACCGTTACAAAACGTGGCCAAAGGCGCAGTCGATTTAGGTGACTTACAAAATGCTGAAGAGAAGCAAGCCTTAGAACAAGCTGCAGAAGCATTTAAACCTGTGGTTGAGCAACTAACCACTTCACTCAAAGACAAAACCAAAGAAGTGCGCGTGACAACACGCCTAGTTGATTCACCAGCTTGTTTGGTGACTCCTGAAGGTCAATTGTCACCACAGTTAATTCGTATGCTTAAAGATGCAGGCCAGCCTGTACCAGACAGCAAACCAATTTTGGAAATTAACCCAAGCCATCCATTGGTACAAAAATTACAAGGTTCAGCACAGTTTGATAACTTAGCCAATGTGATTTTTGACCAAGCGGTGATTGCAGAAGGTGGTTTGCCTGAAGATCCAGCTGAATACGTAAAACGTATCAATAGCTTACTTTTAGCTTAGCGTGCAATGCTTAAAAAGCTCCCTTAGGGGAGCTTTTTTTTGCCTTTTTAAATATTTGATTTTACGAATAATATAAAAAACCGATGCTCAAAATAAGAAAATCCCGTCCAGTTTTAATCTATTGAATGAATTATTTTTTAATTAATGATCTATAATAGCGATCATTAACAAATGAAGTGGAAAGCGTATGAAAGTGCTGTTGAGTTTAGGTTTAGTGGCTATGTTAGGTCTCTCTACGCAGCTAATGGCTGCATCTACAGACATGCTAAAACGTAACGACCGTGTGCAAATTGCCAAAGTGACGACAATAAAGTCCGATACTGCAATGCAGAGTGTACAACGCACAGACCGTATTCAATTCAAAACCTTAGTCGCAACAGAAATTAATAAATTTTCACAGCGTCAGGATTTTATCCGTGAAAAACGCAATGATCGTGTCACGATCACACGCCGTGCCAGCTCTTAAATCAAGCCCATTGATATGGGCTTTTTTAGGCCTAAAATAAAGCTTCTAAACGAACTAAGGCACCTAAATGATGACTTTCATCTTCGCGATCATCATTGAGATAGTTTAAGTCGCCTTGTACAAAAAACCATTCACGCAGTACAGGTTGACGCCAAGAGACAAACGGCCCCCAACTGTTCAGACGTAGTTGATCCGCATTGTAATAACCACTGGTATGTAGACCATAGTTAAAGCGGTTGCCTTGGAAAAATTGATGTTGTCTAAAGCTATAGGTCGACCAGTTAAGATCATCTTCTGACTCATCTGCATAGATTAATGAAAATTGATTGGATAACAAAGCTTCATTGGGGCGTTCATGTACCAACTCTACATTGGTGCGTAGATAATTTTCGCTATCACTGCCATAGCGGTAGATTTGCTCGGCATGAAAGCGGAAGTCATTTTCGAGTTGCCAATCTTTTTCGGCTTTTAAGCGTAAATAGACGTCATCACCTGAGCGAATGCCAATATCTGCATCGCTATCAAAAGCTAAGTTTTTAGAAAAGTTATTCCAACGTAAGGCAATTGAACTGTTATCTTCACGGGTACGCTTACGATCATAGTTTTTGTCATCCGCTAAAGCTGGATTTTCATTGGTAATACTGACTTGGGTATCCAGTTGATCATCCAAACTATCGTCACCAAACACCAAGCTAAAGCGTTTTTCTAAAGTCGGTAAGTCAATTTTACCGCGAATACGAGGGCGGATTTCATAGCCATCATACTTGTCCCAGCGTTGATCAAGCAAAATTCTTAAAGTGGCAGAAGCTGGCTGTGCGGGATCGGTTTCACCAAACCAATCATCTACTTTATGTGCAGTGCCATCGACCCAGTTGCGTAGGCCTTTTTGTTTATGGTCAAACCAAGTTTTGTCTTCAGTGACCTGTGTGGTTGGCACAATAGGATGATTAGATTGTTTAGGAAATACGGTAGGTGTGGCATCAATGACACGAGGAATTTGATAGAGCAAACCTGTGGTTTGGCTATCATCTTGTGCCCAGACTAGATTACTGATGAGTACTAAACCGCCCCAAAGTGCTATTTTTTTAGTGATTGCCATTATTATCATTAAACATCAAGTTTTGGCTTAGTGTGGTAAATATAGGCAATTAAAAGCAAGATATTGCTACAAAATTACAGCAATCTAACTGCTTTGCTGGCAAATGGCTTGGTAAAGCGTAAGTGGATCGACAGGCTGTGCTAAGGTCTGAATGACCTCTTGAATAAGCTGCCAACTCACGCCTTGCTGACGATCAAGTATTAAATAAGGGTAAGCAATTTCATTGAAGGGCAAATGCAAACGCTGATCACCGTGAATAACACGAATTTTTTGGCGTTCTTTGAGCAGTAACAGCGGTGTATGAGTTGTGGCTGGTGCTTCAATAAATTGAATAAATTTATGTGTTTGAATCAGATGGAGTGGAATAAATGGATAATAGGGTTCCTGACTCCAAATTAATTCTGCTAGTGCATCATAGGTATAAAATAATTTATCAAAATCAAATAGATTCTGCTCTAAGTTGGGCCAGTCAATACGGCTGACAGCAGCCAACTTATTGGCTTGAGCATGACTGAAAATATGTGCCAAACGAATGGCTTGTAATTCACCTTGAGCACCAAACAAAGCTAAATATTTGACAAAACGACCTTGTCTATCGGTTTGTTCGGCTAAATAAATTGGTTGCTGAAAGACAGTGTTGATGTCCTGATCATGGAGCAGTAGATCAACATGTTCACACTCAATATGTTGAGGTTGGATGCGATAGAGCTGCTTTTCACGTGCAGCTTCAAATGAGAGTGCACTAATTTGACAAGGGTAGCCCTGTATCAGCAAATCTGGCAAAGCTTGTGTTTTTTTAAAGCGTAAGTTTTTCGAGCTAATCTTTGTGCTGCTTATAACCGCCCGTTCAGTAGGTGATGACTCACTATTAAGCGAAATGCGCTGCAATTGTTGTAAATCTTCTAGTCCTGTAGAGGGATGTGCTGCGGGCTTAAAATCAAATGCTTCAAAACTTGGCTCACGGCTTACTTGAGTAAGATTTGGCGCTACTGCCCCAAATGCTGCGGGAATATGCAGCGGAGGGGTTAACTTTAAATCTAAAGGCTCTAGACCTAAGTCAAACGACAGACCTTCGCTAATATCAGTCTCTTGTTTGCGTAATAAACGGCTCAGCTTAGGCGAAGGCGGTTGATTGGAGTCAAATACAGCCTCCTGCAAAACGCGTTTTTGAATCTGCTGTTGAGTATTATGCTGAGTCAGATCTGGCAAATGACTTACAGGAATTCGCATCGCTTGCTCAAGCTGCTGCGTCCGTGAAGAAACGGGTTCATGCTGCTGTGCCACATGGGGGTGATCTGCATTTCGTCCCATATTGTGTGGTGCGACTTGAAGCTGCTCAGGATCTAGAGCATCTTCAGGTGCTGCTACATGCGCTTTAAAACATTGATATTTCATTTGCTGGCTGACTAACCATGCATAGACACTTTCTAGCTCACCACTGTCACTAATTAATAAGGTTTGATTTGGCATTTGCAGCAGCCAAATTTGCCAACCTTCGCTTGGTTCATACAGCAATGCCCAACTCGATTGATCTTGTTGATATAAAATATCTTCTAAAGTACGATCTTTGCTAAAGACGCCACAACAAAATTCACGATAACGACATTGGTAGACGAAATCTTGAGCATATAATAGCGGTTCGAGTTGTTGTTGTTTTGGGCTTTTTTGTTGCAATACATAGCTACACAGTTGCTGTATTTCCACTATACGCTGCTTAGAACGAGCATGATCAAAATAAGACAAATTGCCATTCTCTAAACTTCTAATCAGTTCAGACAATTCTTGTGTTAATAATGCTTTATCTAAGGGCTTCATTTGGCTTCTCTACAGATACTCTTGCGCTTGTTTTAAATAACTGGCCAATAGTAGGTTGCTGGCAAGATCAATAATTTCGTATTCGGTCGAATCTGGATGAGGATGTAATAGCGCAAGTTCGACTAAACGTTCTAAACAGATCGCTTGAGGCGCAATTTGACCCTGAAGTAAGGCTTGTAATTCTTGCATAGGATTAATTTAAAAAGAAAAATATAAAAATGAATAGGTATTTAATTATAGAGTTTTCGATTCAAAAAAGGTAAATAGATACGAGTCTTTATTATACATATAGTCTAAGCTTATAGAATACAACAATAATAATGCAACTTAATTTTGCATATACACATACAAAAGGCAGAAGATGATCTGCCTTTTAGGATCTATTTTATTCTGCGCTGGTTTCAGTGGCGGATTGTGTTTGCGGATTAGATTCAGCTTTAACATCCTGACTTTGAGTAGGGAAATAAGGTAAATACACAATTTCAGCAGCTGCATGTGTTGCCAATGCCAATACAGTAGTTGCTAAGAAGACACGAATAGTATTCATAATATTAACCTTCAATTTGAGAGATATGTTCAATATGAACCGATTGAAAAATCAAATGAAGTTTAATGAAAAATAAACACAGGTAAATAGATTTAAGATGAATGGCAAGTCATTTTATTGTTATAAATCATATAATTAGAGTTTTTATTCTAAATTTGGAGCTTAAGTCTAAGCTCCAAATTTATAGGCTTAAGTTTTTAATATTTAGGCTTATTTAGACATTTTTTTTCATAGACCTTACCGCCAATGGCCCCAATAATTGCACCACTAATGGTTCCAAATACAGGTAATACGCTGCCTGCAACTGCACCAATTAAAGCGCCCTTCGCTGCAGGTGAAAAGCGCGATTTTTTAATGGGACAACTGGTGTCTTCTTGTTGTCGCTCTTGTGAAGGAGCATCGTCTAAAGCTGGATTGGGTTGTTGTAGATCATCATTATTTTGCATTGTCTTATTCGCCTCTGGTTTTATGCTATATATTGGATGTTTCTTAGCCTAAAGCGATTTTTTGATTGGGTGTGTAAAAAGGCCAACGCTTTTTGTAAATAAATGCTGCTAATGTAAAAAATCCCCAGTCTTACTGAGGATTTAAGCTTATTTATGTGAAGAATTAAAGCTTAGCGCCTTAAGCATCATCCTGTTCTGGTGCTTTTACTTCTGGAATCTGTTGGGCTTTTTCTAAGACTTTTAAAAACACATCACGTGGCTGTGCGCCAGCAAGAGCAATACGTTGGTCAAAGACAAAAAATGGAACGCCAGTCACTTTGAGTTGATCAAGAGCAACTTCTTGGTCAAATTGAACAAAGTCGGCAAATTCATCTGAATCAAGTAGATCATCAACTTCAACAGGATTAAGTCCAATACGCGCTGCGACATCCTCTAAGGTTTCGCGTTCGCCAATCGCTAAACCTTGGGTCATATAGCTATAAAATAAGGCTTCTTTGGCTTCATTACCTAAGCCTTTGCTTTGTGCCAAATGAATCAAGCGATGAGCATTGAAGGTATTGCCTGAATTGGCGTGTTGCCAGTTAAATTCAATCCCCTCAGCTTTGGCCATATCAGCAATATTACGCTGCATTTCTTCAACTTCAGCCACGGTACGACCATACTTTTGTGCAAGACGTTCAGTATTGGAAATGCTTTGACGCTCAGGTGCTTCAGGGTCTAACTGATAACTATGCCAATGTACTTCTAAGTCAACGCCTGCCTCTGCAGCAACTGCTTCTAAACGTTTCTTACCAATATAGCAAAACGGGCATACTACATCTGACCAAATATCTACGCGCATGGGACTTCTCAAATTCTATTTAAACTTTACATGAGGCTGATTGAGTAAATTTAAAGTTTTATGCTTGGAAAAAAATAGCGCAAAATATATTTAATGAAATTTTGGCGAAAAACACAGCAATGTAGGTATGATAAATAAAACTCAGCAATACTAGGAGCTGTCTATGCGCCGCGTGGTTGTGATCATTAGTACTGTGACTTTAGTGATTTTTGCTACCTTATTTTACCAATACAAACAACAACAAAATGAAGTGGCTCAGTTACATCTGTATCAAAGCGTACTCTATGAAAAAACTGAGCAGTTATATTTGCAAGCTCAGGACTGGCAAAAACCTATTCAAATGAGCACCCAAGATCAGCGTCTAAGTGGTGATTATCGAGTAATGGCAGACTTTATTTTAACTTATTTAAAAGACAATGCTGAGGCACGTAATTTATATTTGCGTGAACTTAAAAGTATTGGTTGGGATGAGTTTTTAGAGGTGAAGCGTTTAAGTATTGATAAAAAAAATCAGTACCAACAAACTCAGCAGATGCTAGATCATGCGCGTAGTTTGGCGCAGCAGTATGAACAAAATAGACTTGAGCGCCATCAGAAAGCTTTAAGTGCAGCCAAACACTTAGATATTCAAAGTCATTTAAAGCAGACCTTATTTGAGGGTCTAGAATACAGTGATGATCAGCAGAGTAATGCTGTATTTGCTTTGGAGCAACAGATTTTAGCCAAAGCTGAAGCAATGTTTGTGATTTTAAAGGCGCATCGTTGGGAAGCTCAACAAGGTAAGTTCTTTTTTTATGAGGATCAACCTTTAGCGCAATTTAATCAGCTCTATCAGCAAGTGTTAGACCTGAATAGTCAGATTGAAAGCATAAAAAACACGCATAAAGCCGAAGTGGAAGCTAAATTGTAAGTAGCGCTTGTCAGCAAAGTGTCAACAGCATAGATTAAACTGATACAACGCCATAACAACAATAAGAGTTTAAAAATGCTAAATACAACCTATTTGCCTGATTTAAAAGCCTACTATGTGCAATTTATTCATAGTCCAAAGCGCCCACAGCTGAAACGTCTAACTCATTGGGGGAAGCAGCGGTTTTTCTTGGCACAATATTTTGATGTGGTAGAAGAAAGCTATGAAAGACAGCAGATTGTACTGCGTTATCAGCAGCATTATGTTGAGCTAAATTTAAACCAAGCCCCTGACTTTATGAATCAAAGCGCTTACTTGGATTGGCTTAAACAACAACTTGCGCTTTAAGTCTTGGTATAGCTTTTGCATTGCTTGAGCTTTTGACTTGAGATAAGTTGTCATGTCTAGACTATGGATCAAACAGCCCTTAGCCGTATTTACCGGAAATGACTTAGATGCCAGTAACGGCATTGTCATTGAAGGCCAGCACATTGTAGAAATACTCGGCCAAGGGCAATTGCCTAGCCAACCGGTCAGCGAAATATTTGATGCCAAAGATTTGGTGGTTTTACCGGGCTTGATCAATAGCCATCATCATTTTTATCAGACTTTAACTCGTGCTTGGGCGCCTGTGGTGAATGTGCCCTTGTTTCCATGGTTGGTTAATTTATATCCTGTTTGGGCACGTTTAACCCCTGAGCAATTACATGTGGCTACTCAAGTGGCATTGGCTGAGTTGTTGTTATCTGGCTGTACCTTTGCCGCCGATCATCACTATTTATTTCCGCAGCAATTAAGCGATGCCATTGATATTCAAATCAATGCCGCACAAGACCTAGGCATGCGCGTTATGCTAACCCGTGGTTCAATGAGTTTGGGGCAAGCAGATGGTGGCTTGCCGCCACAACACACTGTACAAGATATGCAGGTGATTTTAGAAGATAGCCAACGTTTGGTGGAAAATTATCATCAGCGTGGTGCAGGGGCAATGGTGAATATTGCATTAGCGCCGTGTTCGCCTTTTTCTGTTACGCCAGAGATTATGCGCGAAAGTGCCAAACTCGCAGAACGCTTAGATGTACGTTTACACACCCATTTAGCCGAAACCTTAGATGAAGAGCAATTTTGTTTACAGCGCTTTGGTTTACGCACAGTTGATTACTTAGAAAGCGTAGGCTGGTTACAAAATCGCACTTGGTTGGCGCATGGGATTCATTTTAATGCAGACGAAATCACGCGTTTGGGGCAGGCGGGAGTTGGCATTTGTCATTGCCCACATTCCAATATGCGTTTGGCTTCTGGAATCTGTCCAAGCCTTGATTTACTGGCAGCAGGCGCGAAAATTGGCTTAGGCGTCGATGGTTCGGCATCGGGTGATGCTTCCAATTTAATCTTAGAAGTGCGCCAAGCGATGTACTTACAACGGCTCAAATATGGTGCAGAAAAAATCACCCCAGAGTTGGCTTTAGGCTTTGCGACTACAGGTTCGGCACAAATTTTAGGTCGTAGCCAAGATTTAGGTCAAATTGCGGTGGGTTATCAGGCCGATTTCGCTTGCTATAAGCTTGATGAATTAAAATTTTCCGGTAGTCATGACCCAATTGCAGCATTATTACTTTGTGGGGCAGATCGTGCCCATGATGTGATGGTGGCAGGTCAATGGCGAGTAAGGGCTGAGCAGATTCAAGGTATTGATATTGAAGAATTAAAATTTAAACATCGTGCTGCAGCCAAACAACTGTTAATGGCTTAAAATTACTTTATTTTTCAATTATATTTTCAACCTATTAAGTCCTGTTGTTGTCGGGAAGTTGCTCAGCTTGGCATATATATTGCTCCATGCCTTTTTAATCAGTTGCCAAGTGTTGGCAATTCACAAAAATGACAAGGGATGGGGCAGAATATGAGCGATCCAAAAAATACATCTCCCGAACATGAGTTTTTAGGGGTAGGTACCAGTTTTACCTATGGGTTACAGCATGTACTCACCATGTATGGTGGGATTGTTGCGCCACCACTGATTGTAGGTACAGCAGCAGGTTTAACTGGCGCACAGATTGGGATTCTAATTACTGCATCTTTATTTATTGGCGGTTTAGCCACTTTATTACAAACCTTAGGGGTGAAATACTTTGGCGCGCAGTTGCCTTTAGTGCAAGGCGTGTCTTTTGCAGGTGTTGCCACCATGATTGGCATTGCGACGACGGGAGGCGGCTTTAATGCCATTTTAGGCGCGGTGATCGCCTCATCTATTATTGGTTTACTCATCGCACCATTTTTTGCCAAAGTGATTCGCTTTTTCCCACCTGTGGTGACCGGCTGTGTGATTACCATTATTGGTCTATCGTTATTACCTGTGGCAGTACGTTGGACCATGGGTGGTAATAGTAATGCGCCAGATTGGGGTTCATTACAAAACATCGGTTTAGCCGCCATGACGCTTGGTATTTTACTGTTACTCAGTCGTTTTGGTTCAGAAGCTATCCGTCGTACAGGAATTTTGCTGGCCATTGTTTTGGGTACGATTTTGGCCTATGCACTTGGTTTTGGTGATTTTTCTAAAGTGGGTGATGGGGTGTGGTTTGCAGTACCTGAGTTTTTAGGCTTTGGTATGCCAACTTTCCATTTGTCGGCTATTTTAGCTATGACCATTGTCATGATTGTGACTTTAACTGAAACCACAGCAGATATTATTGCGGTGGGTGAAATTGTTGGCACAGAAGTGGATGATAAGCGTATTGCCAATGGTTTACGTGCTGATATGTTGTCATCAGCCATTGCACCGTTCTTTGGTACGTTTATGCAAAGTGCCTTTGCTCAAAACGTAGGATTAGTTGCGATTACAGGTGTCAAAAGCCGTTTTGTGGTGGCAGCAGGCGGTTTAATTTTGGTGTTTTTAGGCTTATTGCCAGTGATGGGACGTTTAATTGCCGCTATTCCAACGCCAGTTTTAGGTGGGGCAGGATTAGTGTTGTTTGGTACGGTAGCAGCCAGTGGTATTCGTACCCTTGCGAAATTAGATTATAGCCAGCAAAAGAATTTGATTATTGTGGCCACTTCTTTGGCAGCAGGGATGATTCCTATTATTGATCACTCTTTTTATGCACAGTTCCCTGTATGGTTTAAAACTTTATTCCACTCAGGTATTAGCGCAACATGTGTAATGGCAATTTTACTTAACCTATTATTTAACCATACTCATTTTGGGCACAAAATTGTGGGCGAGAAATCAAATTTGCCTGTGTTGCCTAAGCACGAACATTAAGAATAAACATAAAAAAAGGATGGTTTTAACCATCCTTTTTTTTATTGCAGCTTAAGCAAATTTGCTTTTAAACCAAGAGAAAATTGATTTTTTCTCTTCAGTTGCTTCTGCTTGTACTTCAGCTGTTTTTTCAGCAGCTTCTGTTGCGATCTGTGCTTTTTCAGCTGCTGCTTTTTGCTCTACAGCAGTCACTTTGTCAGCAGCTTGTGCTTGTACTGCAGCAGTTTCAGTTTGAGCTTGGGTATTTACAGCTGTAACTTTAGCAACAACAGCATCTTTAGCTGCTACAGTTTTTTCAGCAGCAACTTGTTGTGCTGTTACAGCTTTTGCGACAGCAGCATCTTTTACTTCAGCAGTTTTAGCTACAGCATTAGCTACAACAGCATTTTTTACTTCAGCTGTTTTAACCACAACAGCATCTTTAGCAGCTAGCGTTTTTGTTACAGTTGCTTCTTTGACTGCCACCGTTTTTTGAGCTGCTGCTTGGCCTGTAGCAAGAGCATCTGCTTTAACATCCTGTAATTGTGTAGTCACTGTTTGTTTTAAAGTTACTGGTGCAACTGGCGCAGTTGTTTGTGCCATTGCTGCAGTTGAGCCAGCCACCAAAGTTACAGCCAAAACTGTTTTGATTGCGTTCATGTGTATCACTCTTTAAAAAAAAGATAAAATTAAGGTGTTGATACTAACGCTAAAATTTTAAAGCTTTATAACAAGAAAAATTTAAAAAGATGATTTTGCGTGAAAAATACACTAATTTAACAATCTTATAACAGGATGTTGCAAAGGGGATACAGAGTGGGTTTTTCAGCAGTCCATAAAAAATCCCCCGCATAAAGCGAGGGATTTTTTAATATTTTATAACTTAAACACGTTCAATAATGGTCGCGATGCCTTGACCGACACCGATACACATGGTTGCTAAACCAATTTGAGTATCTTGTTGTTCCATCACGTTGAGTAATGTAGTGGTAATACGTGCACCTGAACAACCCAGTGGATGACCAAGCGCAATCGCACCGCCATTTAAGTTTACGATGTCTTGCTTATCAAATAGATCTAAACCTTTAAGTACTGATAAACCTTGTGCAGCAAAGGCTTCATTCAGTTCTACAGTTTGAATATCGTTAATTGACAAGCCTGCACGTTTTAACGCTTTTTGCGTTGCAGGGACAGGGCCATAACCCATAGTCGCAGCATCACAACCTGCCACAGCCATAGAGCGAATTACGGCACGCGGTTTTAAACCTAAGGCTTGCGCGCGTTCTGCCGACATTAACAGCATTGCTGATGCACCATCCGATAATGCTGAAGACGTTGCCGCAGTGACATTACCTTTTGGATCAAATACAGGGCGTAAACCACGGAAAGTTTCAATGTTGGCGTCTGGACGAATCACTTCATCGATGTCACATAACACTTTGAAACCAGCGGCATTATGGCCTTCAATGGCAATAATTTCGTTTTTAAAACGACCTTCTTGCGTGGCAGCCCAAGCACGTTGATGCGAAGTCACACCAAACTGATCTTGTTCTTCACGCGTAATATTAAACTGACGACCTAAAAGTTCTGCAGTTAAGCCCATCATATTGGAAGCTTTAGCAAAATATTTAGATGACTCAGGGCTAATATCAATGCCATGACCCATAGGAATATGGCTCATATGCTCGACACCACCAATGATAAAAATATCACCTTGGTTGGTTGCGATTTGTGCTGCTGCCGTGTGGATGGCTTGCATAGAAGAACCACATAAACGGTTAACAGTTTGACCTGCTACAGTTTTTGGTAGTTCAGCCAATAATGCTGCATTACGGGCAATGTTAAAGCCTTGCTCTTGGGTCTGACCGACACAGCCCCAAATCACGTCTTCAATTTCGTTTACATCAAATTGGTTACGAGCAACTAGAGCACGAATCAGATCAGCTGATAAACGTTCTGCACGTACATTACGGAACATACCGTTTTTGGTTTTACCCATTGCTGAACGTACGCCATCAACGATGACAACGTCACGAGGATTTAAAGTAGCCATTCGTGTCGCTCCTTAACCGTAAAATTTCTTGTTATTAGCAGCCATGTCGCGCAGCATTTGTGGCGCTTCGTAGCCTTTACCTAAGTGTGCATATTTGTCACAAAGCGCGACGTATTCTGCAACACCTGTTTGGTCGATATAACGACATGGACCACCGCGGAATGCAGGGAAGCCTACACCCATAATCATGGCCATATCGGCTTCAGCAGGGGTTGCCACGATGTTATCTTCTAAGCAACGGACGGTTTCGTTGCAGAAGGTAATCATCATACGGTCAATAATTTCGTCGGCATCAAATTCGCGTTTTTCAGCAGTGACACTTGGGGCAATCACGTCATACGCTGTTGGGTCAACAGTTTTGGCTTTTTTGCCTTTTTTATCCAGTTCGTATTTGTAGAAACCAACGTCGTTCTTTTGACCTAAACGCTTGGCTTCATACATCAGTTCAATCGCGCCTTTAAAACCAAGTTGCATACGGTCAGGGAAGCCTTCTGCCATCACTTCTGCGCCATGTACGCCAGTATCAATTCCCACAACGTCCATGAGGTAAGCAGGACCCATCGGCCAACCAAAACCTGACATGACTTTGTCAATTTGTTGGAAGTCTGCACCGTCACGGATTAATTGATCAAATGCGCCAAAGTACGGGAACAACACACGGTTCACTAAGAAACCTGGGCAATCATTAACCACAATTGGGGTTTTACCCATTTTTTGTGCCAATACAACCGTGGTGGCAATGGCTTCTGGTGACGTTTTTTCACCACGAATCACTTCTACCAATGGCATCAGTGGCACTGGGTTAAAGAAGTGCATACCGACAAAGTTTTCAGGACGTTCTAAGCCTTCAGCCAAGCGTGTAATTGAAATGGTTGAGGTATTTGAAGCAATAATGGTATTTGGCCCAACTTTGCTTTCTGTTTCACGTAGCACGATGTCTTTGATTTTTGGATTTTCTGTGACCGCTTCAATCACAATGTCCACGTCTTTAAATTCGTAGTAGCCTAGAGTTGGACGGATACGCGCCAAAGTTTCGCCCATTTGTAGAGGCTTCATTTTTTTGCGTTCAACTTGTTTAGTGAGCAGTTTGGTCGCTTCATCCATACCCAAAGCCAGCTGCGCATTACCAATATCTTTCATGATAATTGGTGTGCCTTTACTGGCTGCTTGGAAAGCAATACCACCACCCATGATGCCAGCGCCAATCACGGCTGCTTGCTTAACTTCATGCGCGCCTTTTTCGTATTTCTTCGAAGTTTTCTTGACCACTTGGTCGTTTAAGAACAAACCAATCAGCGCTTCTGATTGTGGTGTAACCGCTGCTTGAGCAAAGGCTTTGGCTTCTTCAGCTAAGGCTTCATTACGGCTTAAGCTCGCGCCTTTTTCTAATGAATCAAGCAGGAGTTTTGGTGCAGGGTACTGTGCAGGTTTGGCTTTAGCAAACACTACGCCTTTGGCTGAGTTAAAGGCCATGATTTGTTCAATGGCGTTTAACTTCACCGGCTCTAATTTTTCTTGGCGTTTAGCTTTCCAGTCTAAACGACCTGCAATGGCTTGCTTGACTAAGTCAATTGCTGCATCTTGCAGTTGCTCATGCGCAACCACAGCATCGACAGCACCTTCTTTCAGTGCTGCTGGGCCACGACGTGGTGCTGAAGTCGTAATCCACTCGACCGCGTTATCGACACCAATCACACGGCTTAAACGCACCGTACCACCAAAGCCTGGGATTAAGCCCAGTTTTACTTCTGGTAGGCCGACTTGTGCTTTGTCTGACATGACACGATAGTCACATACCAGGCACATTTCAAAACCACCGCCTAAAGCTACACCATTAATAGCAGCTACTTTAGGAATATCTAAATCTTCAAATGCATTGAACGTGTTATGTAGTGCTAACACCCAGTCCACAATTGCATCTTCGCCTGCGGCAAAGGTGGTTCCAAATTCAGTGATATCAGCACCGACAATAAAAGTCGATTTACCTGAAGTCACAATCAGACCTTTAACACTGCTATCGGCTTTTACAGCGTCAATTGCAGCTTGAAAGTCATCAATGGTTACACGGTTAAATTTGTTAACCGACTCACCTTGTAAGTCAAAGCGGAATTCTGCAATTCCGTCCGTAAGCATTTGGACGGTAATGGCATTGCCAGCGTGGATCATGCCTGATCTCCTTTATTCTGGAGGACTTTTTAGGTTAATGTTGTGAAGTGTGTGCGTATATTCCTGCGCACATCAAACTTGCTTCATCTTACGATAACTTTGTGTCAAAAAAACATCACAAATGCTATCTAGCTGTGACGCGAGGGTCATCTATTTATCTAGAGTTTCACCTCAAGCTTATATAGGGATTTTGTAACGCTTGTTTTAAGACAAATTTGAAGCAGCTGTTTCTATTTAAGTTTTTGTCATAAGACATGCTTTAGATTTAAGCAAGAATGTTCAGATTTGCAAGCAATTTTATCTTAGCTTTTAGTCAATATGGTCAATCACTAAGTTACAGCAGAGTTTTGCGCTTTTATTTGGGCTTGCTAAATACATCAAGCCTATAGAATCAAAGTGGCTAGCATTTTGTGGCTTGCCTGCTTATGCTGCTTTTAATATTTAGCTAAGATGTTCACTCTATTTCTTAATGAAGATTCAATCTATGAAAAATATAATAAGCAAAACTTTAGTGATTGTTCCTGCGCTATTACTCAGTTCAATGAGCTTTGCAGATTGTGATAACAACTTAAATCAAACCGATTTAAATATATGTACCGCGCAAGAATATAAAAAAGCGGATCAAAAGCTAAATAAGCTGTATCAAGCCTATACAGCCAAACTGAGCAATGCTCAGCGTAAACAATTTACCGCCATCCAAAAATCTTGGGTGAATTACAAGGACAAAGACTGCCACTATGCTGCCCAAGATTATAAGGGGGGCTCAATTTATCCAAGTCTATTAAACAGCTGTTTAACCGAAAAAACTGAAGATCGTATTGATGATCTAGAAGATTATTTACAAGAACAAAATCGTTAATGTATGACAAAAGACCACGCTGTATGCGTGGTCTTTTGACTTAAGTTATTTGAAAATGACCATTTTGGTAATCAAGGTTTAATTGAAATACATCAGGATGTTGTAAAAAATATATAGCCAACACTGGTTCAAGTTCGGTACGGATTTTACGCCCCAAATGGCGTGCGCCATAACGAATGTCATGATCTTGATAAAAATGTGCTTTGGCGGCATCAGTTAAACGCACTTGGCGTTTTTGGTGCTGTAGACGTTGATTGAGTTTAGCCAGTTCAATCTCTACTAAACGCGGTAAGGCATCGTCTTGTACTGGTGCATAATGCAAAGTGCGATCAATACGGTTTAAAAATTCAGGATCAAACTTACGCTGCATGACTTTTTCAATAATGCTTCGTGTTGGAACACGTTTTAAACATAAGTCTTGCATTTTCTTGGGTAAGAAGTTGAGTTTATCGAGATATTGCTGCGCCGCCTGCGCACCGACATTACTGGTCATAAAGATCATGCAATTACGAAAATCTATGGTTTTTGTGCCAGCGGTTAAGGTCAGTTTGCCCGTGTCTAGCACGTTCATTAAGCCGCGCAGGACTTCAGTCGATGCTTTTTCTAGTTCATCAAACAGCATAATGCCAGGGCGAGTATGACTCCCTGCAATTGCTGTTTCGTCAAATAAGCTATGACCTTCTTTAGAGCCCACATAACCCGGAGGGGCACCAGTGAGTGCCGCAGCATAATGTTCTTGCGCTAGGGTATTCATATCAATACGACAAAAAGCATCTGGACGACCATAAATCGCCTCGGCAATTAAACGTACTGTTTCTGTCTTGCCTACACCTGTTGGCCCTAGCATGAGGGTCACTGCCAAAGGACGTTCAGGATTAGAAAAGTCAGCTTTCACCACATGCAGCATTTTTTCAATTTCGTTCAGCGCGGCATCTTGGCCAATAATACGTTCACGCAATTTTTGCATCACTTGAGCAGGTTCAAAGTGAAAACGTGGTTTACCAATCAAGCGGTCTTTTTCTGAAAGACTATGGGTGGATGTGGCTGGTTGAATAATATGCATGGCAGGTGAAGATTGCGTCATAACATGGTTTCCCTAAAGCAGGGTTTAAGCATAGCAAAAATGTGCTGCTAGACCCATGAATTTTACTGATCATACAAGTGGTTAAAATTGCTAAGCTACATTTATTGGCTTGAAAGTTGAGCTTGAATCATCACATTATGTCCATAGAGATTGCCAGTTATAGGTTTTACGTGAACGAAAATGCCCGTCCTCATATCGAAAAAATCTTAGCCAACATGACCACTTTACCGGGGGTGTATCGCATGCTGGGCAAAGAGGGCGAATTGTTATATGTGGGTAAGGCTAAAAATCTAAAAAATCGTGTCTCGAGTTATTTTGTTAAAACCATTGAGCATCCTAAAACTCAAGCGTTGGTGGCGCGAATTTATGATATTGAAACCTTGGTGGTGCGCTCAGAAACCGAAGCCTTATTGCTGGAGCAAAATTTAATTAAGCTGCATCGTCCGCCCTATAACATTATGCTGCGCGATGATAAATCTTATGTCTATATCTATGTTTCGGCTGATAAACCTTATCCACGTATTGCCAGTGGACGGGGAAAAGGCAAACATCAAGCAGGGAAATTCTTTGGTCCTTATCCAAGTGCTGCTAATGCCAAAGATACGCTGCTGGTTTTACAAAAATTATTTAATGTACGCCAATGTGAAAATAGCTACTTTGCCCAGCGTAAACGCCCATGTTTGCAATACCAAATTAAACGCTGTAGTGGACCCTGTGTCGGGTTAATTTCGCCTGAAGATTATCAGCAAGATGTCGCCAACTCGCTACGTTTTTTACAAGGCGATACCAAAGAGCTGAATCAAGAATTAATTGGTAAAATGGAGACGGCAGCGGAAAGCTTAGAATTTGAAAAAGCGGTGTTTTATCGTGATCGTTTGGCGCTGCTGCGTGATGTACAAGCCAATCAAGCTATTTATAAAATCAAAGGTGAAGCGGATATTTTAGCGATTGCCTATCAAGCTGGTGTGACCTGCGTGCAAATTATGCATGTGCGTAATGGCAAAATGTTGGGTGGCAAAAGCTATTTTCCAGATATGCAAGGCGATGATTCGGGGCAAATGCTGAATGATTTTATCGCTAATTTTTACTTTCAGGTCGCTGATGAAGTGCCGAGTGAATTGATTGTGAATGTGGAATTACCAGATCGCAAAGAACTAGAGCAAGGTTTAAGTCAGCAATTTGAGAAAAAAATTCAAATTAAACATAAAGTGCGTGAAACCCGTGCCGAATGGCAAGAATTAGCCGAAATGAATGTACAACATGCGATTAAAGTGCAACTGGCCAATCATTTAGAACTCAATGAGCGTTTTCACCAACTAGAACAGGTGGTGGAGCGTCCTATTGATCGGATTGAATGTTTTGATATCTCGCATACCATGGGTGAAGCGACCATTGCCTCTTGTGTGGTGTTTGATAGTGGTGGTATGCGTAAACGCGATTATCGTCAATTTAGTATTGAAGACATTACTGAAGGCGATGATTATGCTGCGATGCGTCAAGCACTCACACGACGTTATCGCAAACATCTATTGCCAGATTTACTTTTGATTGATGGGGGTAAAGGGCAACTGAGTATGGCCATGCAAGTGATGCAAGATTTAGGACTCACTGAACAGGCCTTTTTGGTGGGTGTATCCAAAGGTGAGGGGCGTAAACCGGGCTTAGAAACCTTACATTTCACCGATGGACGTAAAGTACAGTTGCCTGAAGACCATAAAGCCCTGCACCTCATTCAGCAGGTACGCGATGAAGCGCATCGTTTTGCCATTACCAAGCATCGTGCTAAGCGTGATAAACGCCGCAGTTCTTCGGTATTAGAAGCCATTCCCGGTTTAGGGCCAAAGCGGCGCCGTGATTTACTCACTCATTTTGGTGGGATTCAAGGGGTGCTTAAGGCATCGGAAAAAGATTTAAGTTTAGTGCCGGGTTTAGGTGCTGTGATGGCGCGCACAATTTATAAGGTGTTACACGAATAAACTCAAGTGACTCAACTAGGGCTATTGGTTACAGCTAGTGACACTGTGGGTCATTTCGTATAAAGTGGCGCTATTCACACGAAAAAACCAAAATCATTGGCTGGTTTGATTACAGCATGGGGAAGCGTTGGCGGTGTCTATGACAACAGGTCGTATCCTGAATATTCCTAATATCTTGACCTTAGCGCGTATCGCGTTAATACCCGTATTTTTGCTGGTTGCCTATTGGCCACCGGCGGTAGGGGTGGATGGTCACGACGGTAGCATGACGCGCCATATTGTGCTGACCGCAATTTTTGTTATTGCAGCAGTGACCGATTGGTTTGATGGCTATTTAGCGCGTACTTTAAACCAAACCTCAGCCTTTGGACGCTTCTTAGACCCTGTGGCAGACAAGCTCATGGTCGCAGCTGCCTTAATTGTGTTGGTGCAATGGCAGCCGACGATTTCAATGGCATTTGCGGCAATTGTGATTATTTCGCGTGAAATTACCGTCTCGGCTTTACGTGAATGGATGGCGGAATTGGGCGCGCGTACCAGCGTTGCTGTGTCTGCGGTGGGGAAATATAAAACCGCCTTTCAAATGATTGCGATTTCAGTCTTTTTACTCAATTGGCCGCCGCTTGAAACCTTAGCGTATTTACTGCTGTATACAGCGGTGATTTTAACGCTGTGGTCGATGTTTATTTACTTAAAAGCAGCATGGCCATACTTAAAACAGCCGTAAAATAAAAGCTCCTCGCTGAGGGGCTTTTTTGATGAGCTACAAAAATTATTTACCTTATGATGGTATTGTTGAAGATTATGGGCTGATTTTTAGCGCCCAAGAGGCTGCCGATTGGTTTAACTATTTACAGCATCAATTGCCATGGCAAGCCGATGAAGTGCGCATTTATGGCAAGCATCATGTCTTAAAACGCTTAGTGGTGTGGTATGGCGATGCAGGGCAGAACTATCAATATTCAGGGATCGAGCGTATTGCGCTGCCATGGTCTGATGCAATGTTGCAACTCAAACACTATATTGAACAGCTGACCCAAAGCCAATTTAATTCCTGTTTAGCCAATTTTTATCCCTCAGGTAATGAAGGTATGGGTTGGCATAGCGATGATGATATGTCGCTCGAGCCAGAAACTACAATTGCATCTTTAAGTCTGGGCGCCAGTCGTAAATTTTATTTAAGCCATAAACATAGCCAAGAAAAAGTGAGCTTGGATTTAGCAAGCGGACAATTAATTGTCATGCGTGGTCAAACCCAGCAGCATTGGCAACATCAAATTCCTAAAATGCTGCGTGTGCGTGAGCCACGCATTAACCTGACTTTTCGGCAATTTTTGCTTTAGCTATGGGTTTCTTCTTCGCTATCATCTTCAAAGGTTTTGGCAATTTTTTCAATGTTTAAGCTTTTGGCCATGGCATCAAAAATTTCTTTATACACGCCATCTTGGTGATAGAGTGCCTCATGTTCACCGTGTTCGGCAATCCGACCTTCTTGCATCACATAGGTATAATCAGCATCAATAATTTGCGATAAACTATGGGAAATAATCACCACGGTGCGGCCTTGTTTAATTTCATCCAAACTTTGCTTAATTTGTTCACTGGCAATGGCATCTAAACTTGCGGTTGGTTCATCTAAAAAAATAATCGGTGGATTTTTTAAAAACATGCGCGCAATGGCAATCCGCTGTTGCTGTCCGCCAGAAAGCATCAAGGCATCACTGTGATAGCCCTCAGGTAATTGTAAAATTTGGCTATGAATTGAGGCTTTTTCTGCTGCCAAATAGACCTCTTCTTCTGTGGCATTCATTTTGCCGTAACGGATATTGTCAAAAATAGAGCCTTGGAAAATATGATTTTTTTGTAGCACCAAACCAATTTGATCACGCAGATATTGGGTGTCTATATGGTTTAAGTCTACGCCATCTAAAGTAATACTGCCGTCTTTAGGTATATAAAATTTATCCAGTAAACTAATTGAAGTTGATTTGCCTGCGCCAGATAAACCCACCAAAGCGGTAATTTTGTTGGGTTGAATGCTCATACAAATGTCTTTTAGTGCATGATGACCATTAGGGTAAAAGAAATTGACATTCTTTAGTTGAAATTCACCGCGAATGACGGGTTTTTGTGCACCACTGGCTTCAATTTCATCATCCGCTTCTAAAATTTTAAAGAAGCTTTCTGAATAAATCATGGCGTCATTGACTTCATCATAAATACGATGCAAGGAACGAATTGGGGCAGAAACATTATTAAAGAGCAACACATGATACATAATCATGCCAATACTCATTTTCCCATCCAATACAAAATAAGCAGTTAAAATAATGATCAGCACAATGCCAATTTGCTCAATAAAGGTTTTTAACCCATCAAAGATAAAACTGGTTTGCCGGGTCTGCATTTGGTTTTGGGTCAGCTCACGCTGTAAGCTTAATTGTTTATCAGATTCAATTTTTTCCCGATTAAAGGATTTAATCACGGTAATAGAGTTAATAATACTTAAAATGCCTTGGCTTTTTTTCTCGCGTCCATCGCGTAAATTTCGCCGCCAACCGCCCAGTTTTTGCGCTTGGCGGTAGGTCAGCCAAAAGTAAAGCGGCACAATCGCAGTGGCGACCAAACCCACATAGATATTGGCATAGTACATTAAGCCTAAAGCCACAATGGCACTGGTAAATAAGGGTAAAATATCAATAAAAAAGATTTGCACTAAACGGGTCAGTGAGCCAATACCACGGTCAATACGGGTTTGTAGTTTACCTGCTTGGTTATTATCTTGATTAAAAAAGCTCAGTTGATAGGTGAGAAATTTCTCAATAATGCCTTGGGCTAAATCTTGTGAGACAAAGATTCTGAGTTTCTCGCCATAAAATTTTTGCCCAAATTGTACAAAGGCATTGATGATTTCTTTACTAAGTAAAATCACCGAGATCGTGATTAAAATATGCCAACCGGCATCTAGACCTAAACCTTGTTCAAGCAAGGTATTAATTTGATCGACAGCATATTGTAAGGTCAAGGCATTAACCTGAGCGGTAAACGCAGCAATAAAGGTTAATGCTAAAGTGGCAAAAACTAATAACTTATAGGGCTGTACAAAAGGACGTAATTTTTGAAACAGTTGCCATAAATTCATAACGACAGCTTTATTGTTGTAAAGTCATTTTAGTGTAGCGAGATCTGATGCTTAAACTGTGGAAAAATTGTCAAAAAAAAGCCCATGTTGAACATGGGCGGAGTATAAAACCTTAGGCCTTGCCTTGCTCAAGTGCCAGAAATTTCTTTTCAATTAAAGCTGCATTCTCTTGTAAAATCTCAATAAGTTTCTGTAAATTTACAAATTCAAAACGATTTTTAGACGCAAGTAAGGTTAAAGCCAAAGGTGGCTCTTTAGTTGAGAATTTAACTGGTACCGAAAGACCGGCAATATGGGGATCGAGCTCACCATTTGAAAAGTAATAGCCCTGTTTTTTAATTTTTTTCATTAAGCTTAAAAATTCTTCTTCACTATGGGCAAAGTTAACTTCGGCCAGTTGAGCAGAAAAGCGTTGGTAATAGTCTAAAATTTGCTGTTTAGGCAAATGTGAAATAATCGCTTTAGGCGAAGAGCCTACATAGACAGGACGTGGGCAACCTCGTCCATAAGACAATAAGCTCATGTTTTTAAATACTTCATCATGTAGATCAATACATGAGTCGTAGTTTAGATGCGTCAGTAAACATGAAAACTCGGTGCGCTCCACAATATCTTTAATAAACGGAATGCTAATTTGCACTAAAGGGTCAGTGGTTCTAGAAATATAATCCAGCACAGCAATTTTAGAGCCTAAGGTGTAATCGCCTGAAGTACCGCTTAAGCGCTGTAATAATTCGGCAGAAACCAATTCTTTTAAATAGCGGTAGCTAGTGGGTTTAGATAGGCCAAGCTCTGCACTGATAATATCGACATTAATCACCGGTCGGGACACCGAAAAAAGATCTAAAACAGTCAGAATTTTACCAAAACTAGAAAGCGCCATAATTACCTGCGTACTCAAAAAAGGGTTTAATCAATAGTAATTCTCGATTACTTTACAACAAAAACGCCAAGCCGCGGCAAAGCTTTTACTTGGCTTTAGTAAAATGACTGACATTTATAAATAAATTTAAGAAAAGCATGTAATTTTAGAGACTTATGATGCTGAAGTTTTATTTTGATTCTTTGTATAAGAGATTAAGAGCTGAAAAAACTTAGATTTGGGAGAGATTAGGTCTGTCATTCACTCATGCTGTTTAAATCGACAATAAAAAAGCACCTCATCGGTGCTTATTGTGATTTAAGGTTTTAGACCTTGAGGGTCGCGGTACCAACTTTCGATAAACAAAGCCGCAGCGATACTATCCGCGGCAATATTTTTACCACGACCATTGGCTTGATAAGATACAAGTTCATCGCGTGCTTCACGGGTGGTTAAGCGTTCATCGACCATCAACGTTTCAATATTGGTTTGATGACGTAAGCGACGTGCAAACTTACGTGCGCGTGCAGAAAGTTCAGATTCTGTGTCATCCATATTTAAAGGCAAACCCACCAAAAATAGGCTAGGTTGATATTGTTGCACGATCTTCAGTAAGTTGTCCCATTGAGGAATCCCATCGCGCATGGGAAACAAGGCGAGGGGATGACTACTTTGAATGAGTGATTGCCCAACGGCCATGCCCATTTTTTGTGTACCAAAGTCAAAAGCCATAATCATATGGGGCTGATTTAAATCAGGCATGTCCAATCTCAGAAGATAACCAAGTGCGGTCGAGGCCTAGTTTTTTATAGGCTGCATCCCAGCGCTCGGCATAAGGTAAGTTAAAAATTAAATCCATATCAGCATCACAGACTAACCATTCACCGCGGGCCAGTTCTTGTTCAAGCTGATTTTTATCCCAACTGGCATAGCCAAGTGCAATTTGATAATTGCCTACACCTTGATTATGGGCAATCGCATCTAAAATGTCTTTAGAGGTCGTAATACACACATTTTCACCGACCGCGACTGAAGAATGCCAAGTGGGCTGTCCTGTGTGTAGGACAAAGCCCGCCTCAGGGCGCAATGGACCCCCTTGTAAAACTTCGTGTGGGTTCACATGGTCAGCAGTGATTTCAAGGTCATGTAATAACTCTTTCACCTGAATACCAGATGGGCGGTTAATGATAATGCCTTGGGCACCGTCTGCGTCATGCCGAGCCAGATAAATGACGGTATTTGCAAAAAAGTCATCCGCTAAATCCGGTGGGGCAATAAGGCAACGGTGCGTCAAATATTGTTTATTTGGCAATGCGGCAATTCTCCTTTTTTGCGTAAATCTCTCTATCCAAGTTACTAGAGTCAGACCAATAAACCAATGTCTTTTTGTGTATTTACATTACAACTGTTGGAATTTGAGCTGACGTAACTGTTTGGCATGTTGTAAGGTGGTTTGATTAATTTCAATGCCACCTGTCATACGGGCTAATTCTAAAATACGTGCTTCTTCATCCAACTCAAAAATGGTACTGCTGGCTGGGTCAGTCTGTTGTTTTTGCACCAATAAGTGCTGATCAGACTGAGCTGCGACCTGCGCTTGATGGGTAATACATAAAATCTGCACATGTTGTGCCAAGTCAGCCAATAGGCGTCCAACAATTTCCGCAGTACCCCCACTGATACCCACATCAATTTCATCAAAGACTAAAATCTCGGCATCGGTTTTCTCAGCATTCATGACTTGCATCACTAAAGCAATACGCGATAACTCACCGCCCGACGCGACTTTGGCCAAAGGTTGTGCTGGCATGCCTTTATTGGCAGTAAACAGCAATTGGATCAGGCTTAAGCCTTCAGCATTTGGCTGCTGTAAAGCTTCAAATTTAAACTCAAAATGCGCCTCAGGCAGCGCCAGTTGTTTGACATGTTCGGTCAGTTTAAGCGCCAAAGGCCCTGCTGCATCACGGCGTAATTGATCTAGGGCTTGGGCGTGTTGCATAAACGCTTGTTCAGCAATCAGCACTTGCTCTGCTAAGGTTTCAGGGTCTTCGAGCTGCTGTAATTGTTCAAGTTCAGTTTGCCAGGCCTCATATTCTTGTTTGAGTTGTTCTGGTTGGCTGCGGTATTTACGCGACAAACGATGGAAGACTTCCATTTGAGTATTTAACTCTTCCATACGCTCAGGATCAAAACTTTGACGATCAATAAACTGACGAATGCTGCTGGTGGCATCATCGAGTTCACTTTGTGCATTGAGCAAAGCATTGTAAATATTGCCAAGTTGTTCACTACGTCCGGCATGATCTTCTAAGCGGCGAATAATACTAGAGAGTTCTTGATTAAGATTTTGTTCAGCATCATCTAAAGCGGTGAGGGCATAACCGCAATCTTGCATAATACTTTCATGATGACTTAAGCGATCAAACTCTTGCTCAATCTCTTGATAGTCGAGTTGTACGATGTCCTCGAGTTCTTCAAGCTGTAACTCAAGAGTGGCGAGGCGCTGTTGGCGGCTTGCTTGTGCATCAAGGGCAGCTTGATGCTGACGAATGGTATTTTGCCAAATTTGATACGCATCGCGTACAGTTTGTGCAGGTTGTTGGAGTTGGCTATAACGATCTAACCAATGTTTAGGATAGGGCTGTTCTAGCAATTGTTGCTGACTATGCTGACTGTACAATTGGACCAATAAACGGCCCAATTCTTTGAGCTCAGTTAAACTACTTGGTCGGCCGTTGATCCAAGCTTTCGAGCGACCAGTGGCAAAAATCACTCGGCGTAAATGGATTTCGCCTGAATCATCATCTAGCTCTTGTTGTTTTAGCCACTTGGCTTCGGGGCTATGCTCTTTATAGCTAAATACCGCGGTGACATCGGCCTTATCGCAGCCAAAGCGTACATAATTGGTATCAGTACGTTCGCCTAAACAGGCAGATAAAGCATCTAATAATAAGGATTTACCAGCACCGGTTTCACCTGTTAACACATTAAAACCACTGTTAACGTCAAGGGCAAGGCGTTCAGCTAAAGCAAAATTGATCAGAGTTAAATGTGTCAGCATAAACCCATCCAGGCTGCAAAAAAATGAATTAAAAATCGTCAGCTTTTTTTTGTCATCGCCAGACTTTTATTCTAAGATGACGTAAAACATAACAATTCTATATTAAATTAAATATGAAAATACAATTAAGTTTTTCCAGTTCGCCTTATAAAACATTAAAACAACAACCTGAAGCAATACCGGCTGGCAGTGTGCCCACAATCCCAGATCAAAGCGCCTTAAAACAACGACTCGATACATTGAGTATTGCTTTTCGTAATGCAATTGCGCTTTCAGATTATGTTGCTGCACATCAAGCTGTGACTGAGGTTTTAGCCTTAATGCCCAATCATCCTACTGCAAAGATGGATTTAGCTTTTACTGAGCTACGTTTAGCGCGCTATTCAGAGGCGTATCAACATTATTTAGACGTATTGCAACTGCAACCCAATGAGCAAATTTACCATGTTTATGATGGCTTAGTAGAAGTTTGCTTGGCCTTAAATTTAACCCAAGAGCGACAAAAATATGGTGCTTTAGCGTTGTTACATAAACAACGCCAAGTGGAAAAAAATCATATTTTGACTTTTCCTCAACAGCGCCCTGAGTTTGATCCGAGTCAAGCCGAAGCAAATATTATTAGTTTTGCTTTAAATAGTGCAGACCCACGTTATTGTGAAAGTGCCATTTTAAATGTGCGTTATGCGCGAGATATTTTCCCTGAATGGACTTGCCGCTTTTATATCAATGATGCTGTGCCAATCGACGTGCAGTTACGTTTAAAAATTGCTGGGGCAGAGCTTAAAAAAGTCCCTCAGCATCAACAACATTATCCGGTTGAGTTTTGGCGTTTTTGGGTTATGGGTGATCCACAGGTTAAATTCTTTTTAATTCGTGATGTGAATACGTTGCTATCACGCCGTGAACGTGCTGCGGTCAACGATTGGTTGGATAGTGAATATTGGTTCCATCATATGCGAGACTATGCAACGCATACCGAACTTTTACTGAGTGCTTATTTAGGCGGTTGTTTTGGACCGTTTAAACATATTGAAAGCATTTTGCAGCAATATTGGCAATTGCATCAGCAAACACAAAAAAAGGACCAAGAATGGTACTTTTTAAGACAAATGTGGCCCACTATTTCACGTAGTTTACTGACTCACGATTCCCAAGGCTATAGCAGTGACGGTATCGCATTTCCGGATTACGTGGCCAAAAATGATTATGAAAAAGCCAACTATTTTTACGTTGGTGCAGATTTAGCAACTCCTGTGGTGGAAGTCAAAGTACACGAACCAGATGCACAACAGGTACGTTGGCATTTAGTGGATGAGCAGCATAATACGGTCTGTGCTTATGATGCCAAGGTAGATACAGGCAAGATCCGCATGAATTTACCGCGTGCTTATGCCGAACATTTAACGACAGGGCAGTGGAAAATATGCCTGCAAGCGTATTGATCAATTGATTAGTTGTTGGCGCAGATTTAAACTACAGCGATTGGAAGATTACAACATACTATTTGTGGAGAAAAAGCATGTCGACGCAGTTTGATCATGTATCTGTGGTAAAAAAATCAAATGTTTACTTTGGCGGTTTATGTATCAGTCACACGGTACAATTTGCTGATGGAACAAAAAAAACCCTAGGCGTGATTCTGCCAACGTCGCAAGCATTAACGTTTGAGACGCATGCTCCAGAACGTATGGAAATTATTTCTGGTGAATGTCGTGTGCAAATTGCTGACAGCACTGAAAGTGAATTGTTCCGCGCTGGTCAATCTTTCTATGTGCCAGGTAACAGCCGTTTTAAAATTGAAACAGATGAAGCACTAGATTACGTCTGTCACTTCGAAGGCTAATCCAAGCAATTTTACAGTGAATCAGTTAAACTGTAGCAATCGAAATCCTGTAAGGTGTACTTTGCAGGATTTTTTGTTTTTGGCATTGTCACAGTTAAATTTTGAGGTCGTTCATGGCTAAATTAGAATATTTTTATGGCGTTCACTCTGTGGAGTCATTGTTAGAGCTTGAGCCTGAGCGCGTTTTGAATCTATTTACCTTAAAAGGTCGTGATGATCAGCGCTTAAAAAATATTTTGGCTCTTGCAGAACCCTTTGGCATTAGCGTACAGCAAGCCAGCCGCGATAAATTAGAAAAAATGGCAGGCCAACCCTTCCATCAAGGCGTAGTGGCAGCGGTACGTCCACATCCAACCTTAAATGAACAAGATTTAGAAGATTTACTTAAACAAAATCCCAAGGCCTTGTTATTAGCTTTAGATCAAGTCACTGATCCGCATAACTTAGGTGCCTGTATTCGTACCGCAGCAGCGATGGGTGCAGAAGCAGTGATTGTACCGCGTGATCGTTCGGCAAGTTTAACGCCTACCGCACGCAAAATTGCTGCCGGTGGTGCCGAAAAAGTTAAATTTATTCAGGTCACTAACTTAGCGCGTACCCTTGGCAATATTAAAGATGAGTTTAATGTGCAAGTGGTCGGCACCATGCTAGATGAAAAAGCCTTACCTATCCAAGAGTTTGATTTTACGGGTACAGGGATTTGTATTGTGATGGGCGCAGAAGATACGGGTTTACGTCCAATTACCCAAAGTCAATGCGACCAAACTGTTTACATTCCAATGGCGGGTAATTTACAAAGCTTAAATGTAAGTGTGGCAACGGGTATGGCGCTATACGAAGCATGCCGTCAACGTAACGGACAATAGGCATGTCACCCAGATACCAAGGTTATTTATTTGTTCTGATTACCATGTGTATCTGGGGCGGCTTTACCCTGACAGCCCGCCTCAGTGCCAATTGGCATATTAGTGCTTGGGATATTACCGCGCTGCGTTTTGCCTTGGCATTTTTAATCTTAATGCCGATTCTAATCTACAAAAAAGACACTGCTTTTTTATGGAGTAAAAAGGCATTTAGCTTGGCAATGATTGGCGGTTTAGGATACTGCTTGATTTGTTATCAAGCCTTTCATTACGTACCTGCCGCGCATGCTGCGATTTTTTTAAATGGTTGTATTCCGCTGTGTACTGCACTTATGGCATGGCTATTGTATAAAGCACCATTTGATAAAAACACATGGATCAGCGTGGTGATTATGCTGCTGGCGATTGGCGGGATGAGTTACCTCATGTACCAAGAAAGCGGAATTGCTTTTGGCTTGGGTGATTTACTGTTTTTTATCAGCGCATTGCTGTGGGGCACATTTAGTGTGTTGCTACGTCAATGGAAGCTCTCTGCTTGGCATTCAATGGCCAGTGTTGCGATTTGGTCAGCTCTGGTTTACATCCCAATTTATCTGCTATTTTTGCCTAAAAATTTAAGTGAACCTGAGCCAATACATTTGCTGCTACAAACTATTTTTCATGGCATCTTTGTGGTGATTATTGCGACTTTAACTTATGTTGAAGCCATTAAACGTTTAGGGGCATTTAAAGCGGGCAGTATTGTGACCCTCGCGCCTTTTATGGCGGCTATCTTGGCAGTTCCGCTGCTCAATGAGCCTTTAAGTATGGCGATTATTTGCGGTTTAGTGGGGATGGCGATTGGTGCTTTGCAACCATGGCGTTGGCTGGGGCGTAAAGATCCTCTAGCCGCTAAATTGGCAGAAAAAAAGCAGTCTTAAGACTGCTTTTTTATTGTTCGCTTAAGGCTAAATAGTGTAAATGCAGCGGTCTTAATTGTGCATATAAATGCTCAAGCTCGCCATCATTGAGCACAATATCATCTGCCAACGCTTGTTTTTGCTCACGCGACATTTGGGCGGCAATAATACTTTGGATTTGTTCTAAACTTTGTCCATCACGTTGTGAAGCGCGCTCAATTTGTAACTCGACACTCGCATCAATCAATAGTGTACGTGAGGTGAGTTGGTTTTGCTGACTTTCAAATAAGAGTGGCGAGACCAAAATCACATAGGGGCTAGTGGCTTGTTCAAGCTGTTGAATAATCGATTGGCGAATCGCAGGGTGGGTAATTTGATTTAAGGTCTGCCGAGCATCTTGATGGCTAAAGACATGCTGACGTAAGGCACGACGATTAAGTTCGCCATTGTCGAGTAATACCCAGTCACCAAAACTTTGCACCAATTGTTGTAGTACAGGTGAACCTGCTTCGACCACTTCTCGTGCCACAATATCAGCATCAACTACAGTGATGCCTTGTTGTTCAAACCATGCACTGGCTGCAGATTTTCCGCTGCCAATACCACCTGTTAAACCCACAATCAACCGCATCTCGTTTTCCTTAACCTAGGTAAATTTGCATGATTTTCTCGCCCCATAAAAAGGCAATCCAACCCGCAATTGCAATATAGGGACCAAAGGCAAAAGCCTGATTCTCTTGGCGGATTTTTAGTAAAATAATGCCAATAATCGCGCCTACCACAGATGAAAGTAGCACAATCAAAGGCAGCATTAAAGGGCCCATCCATGCGCCTAAAGCAGCCAATAACTTAAAGTCACCGTAGCCCATGCCTTCTTTGCCTGTCACCAATTTAAATAGGTAATACACGATCCATAAGCATAGAAAACCAATCACATAACCCCAAATGGCTTGGGTAGGGGTGATATACAAGGCATAACTATTGACGATTAAACCTAAGGCTGCCAGTGGGAGTGTGTAGCGATCAGGAAGTAATTGGGTATCAAAATCAATAAAGGTCAAAGCAATCAGCACATAAGTCAGCACTAAACCAAACAGCATTTGCACTGTAGGGCCCAATACTGCCACCACAGTTAGCGCACAGGCTGCGGTTAGCAATTCAATCAGCGGGTAACGCATGCTAATGGGATTTTGGCAAGTGCTACATTTGCCGCGTAACACTAACCAACTTACGACTGGAATATTTTGATACCAGCGAATAGGGGTCTTACATTGAGGACAGCTCGAGGCAGGTTGGCTTAATGTTAACTTGCTGTCATCAATGATGGGGTGTTCAGGATGAATCAGCATTTGGCATTCATTGTGCCATTCTTGCTGCATCATTTTTGGGGTGCGATAAATCACCACATTTAAAAAACTGCCAATACACAGACTAAATAGTCCAACCACGATATACAGCGCAGTTGGGTTGTTGCTTAGAAAATACACAATGTCTTGCATTAGACCACAGAGCCCATTTGGAAGATTGGCAGGTACATGGCAATGACTAAACCACCCACTAACACACCTAAAATTGCCATAATTAATGGCTCCATCATAGAGGTTAAGCCATCCACTGCGTTATCGACTTCGTTTTCATAGTGCGTTGCGACTTTATCCAGCATGGCATCTAAAGCACCTGATTCTTCACCAATCGCCACCATTTGAATCGCCATAGAAGGGAATTTGTTGGTTGCGCGCATGGCAAACTGTAATTGTTGACCAGTTGAAACATCATCACGAATTTTGAGTACGGCTTCTTCATACACCACATTATTGGTAGCGCCAGCAGTTGATTCCAATGCATCAATTAACGGTACACCCGCGGCAAAGGTGGTGGCTAAGGTGCGGCTGTATCGCGCAATAATGGCTTTATAGATTAAGTCACCAAAAATTGGCAACTTGAGCGCAGCTTTATCTAAGCCATCACGGAATTTTTTACTGCGTTTTTTCGCTTCTAAAATCAGAGCAATCGCAATGGCAATACCAATAATAAGAATAAACCAGTAGCTTTGCATCCAGTTTGACATATTCACCACCATTTGCGTAAAGGCAGGTAAATCGGCACCAAAGGAGCTAAACAGGTCTTGGAATACAGGTACCACTTTGACCATCAAGATAATGGTAACAATCACCGCCACTACAATCACGGTGGCTGGATATTTCATGGCTTTTTTGATTTTTTGCTTGAGTAGCTCACTCTTTTCTTTATAGACCGCCACACGGTCGAGCATGGTTTCTAAAGCACCAGATTGCTCACCCGATTCCACCAGTGAACAGAATAACTTGTCAAAATGCTGCGGATATTTACGTAGCGCGCCAGCAAAGGTATTACCACCTTCAACTTCGCCTTTAATCCCCAGTACTACTTCACGCATGGCAGGGTTGTCTAAACCTTCTGCCACAATTTCAAAGCTTTGTACCAAAGGCACACCGGCTTTCATCATCGTTGCAAGTTGACGGGTAAAGATGGTGATATCTAAGGTCGTAACCCGTTTTTTGGTAAAAGCTTCAAGAATATTTTTTTTCTTTTCTCGAATGGTCTTAATGGTAATCCCTTGCTTACGGAGGGTGACTTTAGCCAAAGCCATATTCCGTGCTGGAATTTCCCCCTTAATTTTTATCCCCTTACGATCAACACCATCGTAGATGAAAGTTGGCATCATCTGTGCTTTTTTGACAGCCATGCAAGTTATCCTTATTTTAAATACTTGGTCTATTCGCTGGTTACGCGGTTAACTTCTTGTAAAGACGTTACCCCTTGCATCACTTTAAGTAAGCCTGAACGACGCAGGTTACTAAACCCCAATGCTTGTGACTGCTTAGAAATTTCAATCGAGTTGGCATCTTCCATAATCAATTTAGAAATTTCAGGCGTAATTTTCATGACTTCATAAATCCCCACACGCCCTTTGTAGCCTTCACGACATTCACTACAGCCCACAGGCTGATAAATTTGAAACTCTTGTTGTAAATCTTCTTCGGTAAAGCCCATTTCCAATAAACTGTTTTTGGGAATCTCAATTGGTGCTTTACACTGTTTACATAAACGGCGTGCTAAACGCTGTGCAATAACCAGGTTTACCGAAGTGGCAATATTAAACGAAGGCACACCCATATTACGTAAACGGGTTAAAGTTTCTGGCGCACTGTTGGTATGCAGCGTTGACATTACCATATGACCGGTTTGTGCCGCTTTAATGGCAATTTCTGCTGTTTCTAAATCTCGAATCTCACCGACCATGACAATATCTGGATCTTGACGTAAGAATGAACGCAGTGCCACGGCAAAGGTTAAACCGACTTTAGGATTGACGTTAACCTGATTAATACCCTCTAAGTTAATTTCAACCGGATCTTCGGCAGTGGAGATATTGGTATCTTCACGGTTTAAAATATTTAAACCTGTATACAGGGATACGGTTTTACCCGAACCTGTTGGCCCTGTAATGAGTAACATGCCTTGCGGTTTATCTAAGGCTTCCATAAACAGGGCTTTTTGCTCGGGTTCATAACCTAAAGCGTCAATACCCAGCATGGCACTCGATGGATCTAAAATACGCAGCACGATTTTTTCACCAAACAGGGTAGGCAGCGAGTTGACACGAAAATCGATGGCTTTAGTTTTAGAAATTTTAAGTTTAATGCGTCCATCTTGCGGCACACGTTTTTCGGAAATGTCCATTTGTGACATGACTTTTAAACGTGCCGATAAACGCGTGGCCAATTGCAAAGGTGGAGTGGCAATTTGACGCAGTACACCATCAATACGATAGCGCACACGATATACCTTTTCATAGGGTTCAAAGTGCAAGTCCGATGCACCCATACGAATCGCGTCAATCAGCAACTTATTAATATATTTAACAATTGGTGCTTCATCTTCTTGCGTTGGTTCATCGTGATCATGATGCGGTTCGGCATCGGCTTGTAAATCTAGATCAAGATCTTCGTCAAAATTAAAGGTGGTATCTTCAGCAAAGTTGGCTTCAATCGCACGTTCGAGTTTGTCGTGTTCAACAATCACCAATTCAACATTTTTTTTGCTGTTAAAGCGAATGGCATCTAAAGCATCAATATTGGTGGGATTACTGGTGGCTAAGTAAAGCAAGTGACCGCGTTGATAAATGGGTAAAACGCGATATTTTAAAATTAACTTGTCTTCAATTAAGTCATGAACTAAGTGAGAGGAGTCGTAAGCGTTTAAATCAAAGAGTGGTTCACCAAATTCTTGAGAAATTTTTTCAGCAATCGCATAAGGTGAAATATTTAAATGTTCAATTAAAAAAGGGACGATATCTTGTTCAGTTTTTTTGGCACTTAAGATCGCCTGTTGCATTGCTTCAGCGGCAATGATGCCGTCGTCGACCAAGCGTCGAATAAAGCCTGTGAATTTAGGCGCCCCGTGTGTAAATGACATGCCCCAATCGTCCTCAACATAAATTGTTTATAATACGTATAACAAAATTATACTTTTGTTGCGTGAAAATACTATATCCCAAAGTGTGGTGTTTACCTTAAATATAGATTAAAAATTGAATGAGTTAGAATTAAATCCATGCTTTTTCAATATTTAAGCTCAAGGCATCGACTGACTTGGAATTTGTAAATTCGTACAGTGTAAGAAAGTATGCTTGAAAATTTACAATTCCGTGTAGAATATGCGCGTTTTTATGAATTGTTTTTTATAGGTCATCTATGTCGGCTTCGACCATTACCCCTTGGGTTGTAGGCAACTGGAAAATGAATCCAGTGCAGGCACAAGCACAGCAATTGCTCAATGAATTTAAACAATTATTGCAAGAGCAACCCATTGCAGAAGAAAAATGTCACTTAGGTATTGCGCCCACTATGTTGGCTTTAGGTACTGTACAAGCACAATTGGCTGATGCTGTCCGCCCTGTGTATAGCGTCGCGCAAGATGTGTCGCGTATTGCAGGTACCGGCGCTTACACAGGTGAGGTGAGTGCTGAGTTGCTGGTGGATCATGGCATTGCTTATGTATTGGTAGGTCACTCAGAACGCCGTGAAATTTTTGCTGACGACCGTGAACGTTTAAATGCCAAAGTTCAAAATGCCTTAAATGCAGGTCTAAAAGTCATTTATTGCGTAGGTGAAAGCTTAGAACAACGTGAAGCGGGTCAAGCAGAAGCTGTGGTATTACAACAGATTTGTGATATTGCGGCCGTGGTGTCAGGTGATGCATGGGCCAATATTATTGTGGCTTATGAACCTATTTGGGCCATTGGTACCGGTAAAACCGCTTCTCCTGAAGATGCACAAGCCATGCATGCCAAAATTCGTGAAGGCTTAAAGCAAATTACTAGCTACGGCGCCAGTACAGCAATTTTGTATGGTGGTAGTGTAAAAGCTGAAAATGCAGTAGAGTTAGCGGCCTGTCCTGATATTAATGGTGCACTTGTTGGCGGTGCATCACTCAATGCCCAATCTTTCCATCAGATTGCTTTAGCATTTGCCAATACACAATAATTAGGAGTACAGCATGCAAACTTTTGTGCTGGTCGTACATATTATCTTAGCCTTGTTAATGATCGTATTAATTTTAGTACAGCACGGTAAGGGTGCAGATGCTGGCGCTTCGTTTGGTGGCGGCGGTGCAGCAACAGTGTTTGGTGCCTCAGGGTCGGGTAACTTTTTAAGTCGTTTAACTGCAATTTTAACGGCATTATTTTTTGTCACCAGTTTAACCCTTGCAATCTTTGCTAAGAATCAAAGCAATGACTCGTATAGCTTAAAATCGGTCTCTAGCACACAGACTGCACCGGTAACATTGCCTGAAACTTCACCAGTTGCACCAAAAACTCAAGAATAAGCTTCCCTTTTTGTCAAGGAAGGCTTAGAATGCGTGCTGCTGCGGTGGTGGTGGAATTGGTAGACACGCTACCTTGAGGTGGTAGTGCTTTCGGGCGTGGGGGTTCAAGTCCCCCCTTCCGCACCAACTTTAATCCAGAAGTTAAGTTGGTGTAAGCAGCAAATCTGTTGATGCGGGATGGAGCAGTCTGGTAGCTCGTCGGGCTCATAACCCGAAGGTCGTTGGTTCAAATCCAGCTCCCGCTACCAATCTTATTTAGCATACAAACTAAATGAGGGTTTAACTTGAAGTTAAATCAGAAAATTTTGTATATCGTTGCGGGATGGAGCAGTCTGGTAGCTCGTCGGGCTCATAACCCGAAGGTCGTTGGTTCAAATCCAGCTCCCGCTACCAATCTTATTTAGCTTGCAAACTAAATAAGCATTTAGCCTTTAAGTTAAATGAAAAAATTTGTATATGTTGTTGCGGGATGGAGCAGTCTGGTAGCTCGTCGGGCTCATAACCCGAAGGTCGTTGGTTCAAATCCAGCTCCCGCTACCACTTTTAATTAAGCCAGAACTTAATTAGTGCGATTGATTTTTAGATTGAAAATTAACCGTAATA
Source organism: Acinetobacter sp. CY05 (assembly GCF_059515805.1). Lineage (NCBI taxonomy): Bacteria > Pseudomonadati > Pseudomonadota > Gammaproteobacteria > Moraxellales > Moraxellaceae > Acinetobacter > Acinetobacter sp. CY05. Next base: position 54,246 of record NZ_JCAKMW010000006.1, read on the forward strand.
CAGATATAATTTTTGCACGTTGATGCGGGATGGAGCAGTCTGGTAGCTCGTCGGGCTCATAACCCGAAGGTCGTTGGTTCAAATCCAGCTCCCGCTACCAAGTTTTCTAAAGGCTCACAAAAAGGTGGGCCTTTTTGCACAGTGGGCATTTGTTTTCTGTGTAATAATGAGGGCGATTGACGCCCTTTTTTATTGGCTATCGTGTAGTGTCGACATCAATTGGTCAAATAGTCATGTTTCACTACTATTATAGTCCTGTCCAATCTTATGGTCGTTCTGACCATTGAATCGCACAAAATTGACGAGAGTAAATGAAGCTATCAAATAAAACTCAAGCACTCCAAGACCTAATCGCTCCGGCTGTGCAAGCTTGTGGTGTTGACCTATGGGGCATTGAATTCTTGCCACAAGGGAAACGTTCTTTATTACGTATTTACATTGACAAAGAAATCGATCAAAACGCAGCGCCTGTTTTAGATGAAGACGGTGAAGAAGAGCAAGGTCGTGGTATTGGTGTACAAGATTGTGTTCGCGTAACACAACAAGTTGGCGCAATGCTCGACGTGCATGATCCAATTTCAGGTGAATACTCATTAGAAGTATCATCACCAGGCTGGGATCGTCCGTTTTTCCAATTAGAACAAATGCCGGCTTATGTAGGTCAGCAAGTGGCATTACGTTTGATCAGTGCTGTAGATAACCGTCGTAAGTTCCAAGCAAAACTTGTTGCTGTGGATCTTGAAAACGAAATGATTCAAGTGGAAGTTGAAAAACAACAAGTGTTGGACATCGACAGTCACAATATTGATAAGGCAAATTTGGTCTACCAAGACTAATTTATAAAGAATCTGAACGAATAGGTGACTTATGGCACGTGAAATTCTTACCGTAGTAGAAACGGTTAGTAACGAAAAAGGTGTACCTCGTGAAGCAATTTTCGAAGCGCTTGAGCAAGCGTTAGTTGCTGCGACGAAAAAGAAATTTTACGAAGGCACACACTCGGAAGAAGCACAGTTACGTGTAGAAATCGATCGTAAAACAGGTGATTACCGTACTTTCCGTCAATGGGAAGTGGTGGCTGATGAAGATCATGAAATGCCAGCATGCCAAGATGCGATCTCTGATGTTGATCCTGCAAAATGGTCAATTGGCGACATTCGTGAACTTGAAGTTGAATCAATCGATTTCGGTCGTATTGCTGCGCAAATCGCAAAACAAGTCATCGTACAAAAGATTCGTGAAGCAGAACGCGCGTTAATCGCAGATGCTTATGAATCGAAAGTCGGTGAGCTGATTTACGGTGAAGTGAAAAAGCAAACCAAAGATGGCTTTATCATTGACTTAGGTGAAAATGCTGAAGCGTATCTTGCACGTGAAGAAATGATTGCAAAAGAAATTTTGCGTCCTAAACAACGTGTTAATGCGATTTTATTTAACGTAAACCGCGAAGGTCGTGGCGCACAGTTACAACTTTCACGTGCTAAACCTGACATGCTGATTGCGTTGATGAAAAAAGAAATTCCAGAAATTTCTGAAGAAATCATCGAAATTAAAGCAGCTGCACGTCAACCTGGCGTTCGTGCTAAAATCGCTGTAAAAACCAACGATCACCGTATTGATCCTGTAGGTGCTTGTATTGGTATGCGTGGTACACGTATCCAAGCAGTCCAACAAGAACTTAATGGTGAACGTATCGACGTTGTGGTATGGTCAGATGATCCAGCGCAATACATCGCAAGTGCTTTAGAACCTGCTGATGTATCAAGTATTGTGATTGATGAAGATGCAAAAACTGCAGATATCATCTTTGCAACCAGCGATCAGCTTGCTCGTGCCATTGGTTCACAAGGTCAGAACGTACGTTTAGCGTCAGAATTAACTGGCTTTAAACTCGATATGATGCTTGAATCAGAGTACCAAGCACGTCAACAAAATGAAGCACAACAATATCTAGACATGTTTGTGTCGCGTCTTGATATTGCTGAAGACCTAGCAATGGCTTTAGTGGAAATGGGCTTCACTTCGTTAGAAGAAATTGCATATGTTCCAGCGGAAACATTCGATGAAATCGAATTAGATGCTGCAACAGTTGAGATGTTACAAGGCCGTGCTAAAGAAGTAGCTTTAGCAGACGCACTGAAACAACAGGAAAATATCCAGGATCCAAGTGCTGAACTTCTAGCAATGGAAGGAATGACACAAGAGATTGCCTACGCGCTTGCTGCTCGTGGCGTGGTCACTGTCGATGATTTGGCAGACCAAGCTACTGATGATATCGCAGATATCGAAGGTTTAGGTGCTGAGAAAGCGGGTCAACTCATTATGAAAGCGCGCGAATCATGGTTTAACTAGGAGGTAATATGGCGGACAAGTCGATTAAAGATTTGGCATTGAGCGTTGATCGCTCGGTTGAAACACTTTTAGAGCAAGTTCGTGATGCAGGTTTACCGCAACGTAAGCCTGAAGATATTATTTCCACAGAACAACAAGATACCCTCGTGAACCATTTGAAGAAGATTCATGGTCAAGACGTGGGTCAAGCAGGACAAATCACGTTGAAACGTAAAACAACCAGCACCGCTAAGGTAGCAAGTACCTCAGGTAAGGCGAAAACTATTAACGTAGAAGTTCGCAAAAAACATACCTTTGTTAAGCCTGATCCAGAACAGATCAAAGCTGAAGCATTGGCAAAAGCTGAAGCTGATAAAGCGGCGAAAGCTCAAGCTGAACAAAACCAACCCGTGTCTGGCGCAAACAAAGCAAGCCAAGCTTTAGAAGCAATGCGTGCCGCTGCAAAACAAAGCAGCGAAAAGCAAGAAGTGTCTAAAGCGGCTGTTGTGGTAAAACGCAAGTCAACCAACAAGCCAGTGGTAAAATCACAGATTAAGCCTGTGGAAACCCCTGAGCAAAAACGTGCGCGTGAAGCACAAGCAGCACAGTTAAAAGCGACTGAAGAAGCAGCACGTCGTCGTGCAGCGGAAGAAGCGCAGCAACGTACGCTTGAGCAAATGCGTCAAATGGCGTCTAAGTATTCAGCTGAAGACAACGCGCCAACGATTCGTGTTGTAGATGATTCTCCACTTGCTGCGGGCCTTGTGGGTCAAGCATATGAAGATTCATTTAACAAAGAAGACCGCGAAATCAAGCGTGGTACCAATACGCCAGCTGCACGTTCACCGAAAAAGGGTGGTCGTCGTGGTGAAGAGCAATCTTTCCGTGATAACTCGCATAAACGCGGTTTAAAAACAAGCCAATCAAACAAACATGGCTTTGAAAAACCAGTTAAAAAGCAAGTTTATGATGTAGAAATTGGTGAAACGATTGTCGTTGCTGACCTTGCTGCCAAAATGGCAATTAAGGTGCGTGAAGTGATTAAATCGCTCATGAAAATGGGTGAATTGGTTACACAAAACCAAGCGATTGATCAAGAAATTGCAGCATTAATTGTAGAAGAAATGGGTCATAACCCAGTTCTTGTGTCTGATACGCAAGCAGAAGACAACCTTCTTGAAGCGGCTGAAGAAGCGCGTGGTGCGCAATCTACTCGTGCGCCAGTGGTTACCATCATGGGTCACGTTGACCATGGTAAAACTTCTCTTCTTGACCGTATCCGCCGTGCCAAAGTTGCAGCGGGTGAAGCAGGCGGTATTACACAGCATATTGGTGCTTACCACGTTAAAACTGAGAAAGGTATTATCACTTTCTTAGATACACCAGGACACGCGGCGTTTACTGCGATGCGTTCACGTGGTGCGAAAGCGACTGATATCGTGGTGCTTGTTGTTGCAGCAGATGATGGTGTAATGCCACAAACTGCAGAAGCAATTGACCATGCACGTGCTGCGGGTACGCCAATCATTGTTGCAATCAACAAGATGGATAAAGAATCTGCTGATCCAGATCGCGTATTGAACGAATTAACGACCAAAGAAATCGTGCCTGAGCAATGGGGCGGTGACGTACCAGTGGCAATGGTGTCTGCGCATTCTGGTCAAGGTATCGACGAACTTCTTGATTTAATTCTTATTCAATCTGAATTACTTGAATTAAAAGCATCTGAAGAGGGTGCGGCACAAGGTGTTGTTATTGAAGCACGTGTAGACAAAGGCCGTGGTGCGGTAACGTCTATTCTGGTTCAAAACGGTACTTTAAAAGTAGGTGACCTTGTTCTTGCAGGTGCATCTTACGGTCGCGTTCGTGCCATGACTGATGAAAACGGTCAACGTATTAAATCTGCAGGTCCTTCAATCCCGGTTGAGATTTTAGGTCTTCCAGAAGCGCCAATGGCGGGTGACGAAGTTCTTGTTGTCAATGACGAGAAAAAAGCCCGCGAAGTTGCCGATGCGCGTATGGATCGTGAACGTCAAAAACGTCTTGAGCGTCAATCTGCTATGCGTCTTGAAAACATCATGGCGTCTATGGGCAAGAAAGATGTGCCTATCGTCAATGTTGTTCTTAAGACTGACGTACGCGGTACTTTAGAAGCTCTTCACGTGGCGCTTGCTGAACTTGCAACTGACGAAGTGAAAGTACGTATTATTGGTTCAGGCGTAGGTGCAATCACTGAGTCTGATGTAACACTTGCTGAATCTTCAGAAGCGGTTCTTCTAGGCTTTAACGTCCGTGCTGATACTACGGCACGTCAAAAAGCAGATGCAGATAGCATCGATATTCGTTACTACTCAGTGATCTATCAATTGATTGATGACGTGAAAGCAGCGATGAGCGGTAAACTTGCCCCAGAACACCGTGAAACAATTCTTGGTGTGGCGCAAGTACGTGAAGTATTCCACTCAAGTAAATTTGGTGCAGCTGCCGGCTGTATGGTGCTTGAAGGCGTATTACATCGTAATAAACCGATTCGCGTATTACGTGATGACGTGGTTGTATTCCAAGGCGAGCTTGAATCACTTCGTCGTTATAAAGAAGTGGTTGAAGAAGTTCGTGCTGGTATGGAATGTGGTCTTGCGGTTAAAGGCTATAAAGACATCAAACCACTTGATAAGATCGAAGTGTACGATGTGCAATTAATTAAACGGAGTCTTTAATGGCGGGTAGTCAACGTCTGAAGCGTATGGCGGATACAGTACAACGTGAGTTGTCTGAGTTAATCCGTCAGGAGCTGAAAGATCCGCGCTTAGGTGGTCTAGTGACCATCTCTGCGGTGAAAGTCAGCCCAGACTTAGGTTATGCGGAAGTTTATGTGACTGTGATGGGTCGTGAGCTTGGCGATGAGCAAAGTGAAGTGGCAAATAAAGAAACCTTGGAAGTGTTAAATAAGGCTTCTGGTTTCTTACGCCATGAACTCAGTCGTCGTATCAACACACGTATCACACCACGTTTACGTTTCCATTACGACAAAACCAATGCATATGGTAACTATATGTTTGGTCTTATTGCAGAAGCTGTTAAGGATTTACCTGCAGCGGATGACAAGAAAGACGACGAATAAGTTGCTATAAAAAAAGCCACCTTCGGGTGGCTTTTTTTTGGCTATTCATTTTGCTTAAGTGATATCACTATTATCGTGTTTGACTTGCTTTTGATAGCGCTTAAAACTGCGACGATGCTTTTGCCAAGGCAGTGGTCGTTCTAAGCTTTCAGGCACATCACCACTCATAGAGCGTAGGCGTAAATGCAGTGCAGCTTGTGCCATGAGGTTGGCTGATACAGGGGCAGTAATAAAGGCAAATAAGGTAATTAATACCTCTGCAAAACCAAAACGTCCATGGGCAGCTGAAAATACAATGGCTGCCAACAAAAAGCCACCTAAACCTAGAGTACTGGATTTAGTTGGAGCGTGTAAGCGCATAAATAAATCCGGTAGGCGTACCATGCCAATCCCACCGACCAACATAAATAATGCCCCAATCACCAAAAAGATCGACACTAAAATTTCTAAAGCTAAATACATCATTTTGCTCCTAGTCGATCACATGGCCAGTGGTAAAATAACGTGCCAAAGCAGCGGTGGATACAAAACCAAGCATTGCAACCAAAAGTGCGCCTTCGAACAATGAAGTGCTGGTCCAATAAATCCCTAACACCACCACTAGACCTGTCGCGTTTAAAAATAAAGTATCCAACGCCAAGAGACGATCTACAATGGAGGGCCCAATCACTAAACGATACAAGCACATTAACATAGAGATGGTGATTGCCAAGAGACTAATTCCTAAGGCATAAGGCAAAATTGTGGTCATGCCGCATCTCCTATCTTTACATCAAAAATTTGTAGTAATGGCTGCTCATAGCGGGCTTTAATGGTGCGAATTTCTTCTTCAACATTATCAGTGCTTAACGCATGGACCAAAATATCGCCACGGTCTTGGTCAATACCGGCAGTGACTGTACCTGGGGTAGTGGTAATGATCATCGCCAGTAAAGTGTTGACTTGTTCATGCTGGGTTTCTAGCGGTACACGAAACCATTTTGGCTGTAATTGATCGGTGGGTCCTAGGACTAATTTAGCTACACGCACATTAGAAATCACAATATCCCAAAGCACGACTAAAAACAGTTTGATGGACGGCAGCCAGTGAATATCTGGTGTACGTTCTACAAAGGGTCGAATTAAGCGTGGAATAACAATCGCCAAGATGAATGCCATGACTAAAGTGCCAATCGCTAGACTATGAGCCAGCATAATCCAACTGGCGGCAACTAAAACCGAGACAAAGGGATGTGGAAACCAGCGCTCAAGAAAGCTGTATTGCATTAATGCGCCTCCTGTACAGGTTGTAGTTTGTCACCTTGTGGATCATTAATTTCCTGTTCTTGTGCAGCAATTTGACGCTGTTTAAACTCAGAAATATGCTCACCTTTTAGTGTGTTTTCTGAGATCACATACGGGATTAAATGCGCATTTGGATCAAGACTTTCACCACCATATTTGGTTTCAGGTAAATTTTTCGGGTCATAAGGTTGTACGCTAATGATCTGATTATCACCATCACGTTTTAAAATCGTCTGCTCATAGAGCGGATTATTTTGTATTTGTGCTGCAGTATTTTGCATATAACGCTGAATCGGCGCTGCAAAAATGACATAAGCCATTAACATACTCAGTAAAATATAAATCGCAGCATCATTACGTAGAGGTGCTTTGTTTGGCAGGGCTTGATAGGCCACATAAGCTTCTGTATTGACGTCATCTTCAGGTTTGGTAGCGCGCCAAAATAAAATAAAGCCTACACGGGTAAAGCCAATAATACTGATTAAACTCACCAGTAAAATAATGCCAATAATCCAGCCTTGATAAGCATGACCTGCTGTGGCTTGCAAGATAAATACTTTACCTAAGAAACCACTAAACGGCGGTAAACCGGCCATCATTAATGCAATGACTAAAAAGGTGAGCGATGCTGCTTTTTGCTGCTTCATTTGCGGAGCAACTTTTAAATGATCTTTAAACTCGCCGCGTTGTGAAGTGATCCAGCCACTTAATAAATATAAGGCCGCAGCAATTAACGTACTATGCAGCATGTAATATAAGGCACCTGACCAAGCTTGAGTATTTTGCATGGCAATTGCGACTAAGATCGTCCCCACAGAGGATAAGATCATAAAGCCAACAAAACGACGTAAACGCTCAGCTCCTAAAGCGGCAACTGCACCATAGAGTGAGGTGACTAAACCAATCACCAATAACCAAGGCATTAAAATGTTGTGACTGAAATTGTCGTCAAACACGGTGCCATTGACACGTAAAATCGCATAAACCCCGACCTTGGTCATGATGGTAAAAAATGCAGCGACTGGAGTTGCGGCAACAGCATAAGTTTTAGGTAGCCAGAAACCGACAGGCAACATGGCAGCTTTAATACCAAATACCACAAACAGCATTAAGCCACCTGCCACAGCCAGTTTATACTGGTCGGGTTCAAGCAGGGGCATCAGACGTGCCACATCGGCCATATTTAGGCTACCAACACTGCCATAAATCATACCTAAACCAATTAGGAAGAGGGCAGAGGCCAGGAGGTTAATGGTGACGTAGTGAATGCCCAACTGAAAACGTGCCTTGCCTTGACCATGCAAAAGCAGCACATAAGAAGCCATTAACAGGATTTCAAAGAACACAAACAGGTTAAATAAATCGCCTGTTAAAAATGCACCACACAGTCCCATAATTAAGAAATGAAACATGGCATGGAAATAGCGACCGCGTTCATCCCATTGACGGCTGGCATACCATAAAATTGGCATGGCCAAGCCATAAGTCAGCATTAGCATCAGAGCAGAGAGCTGATCTAAAACCAAAATAATGCCAAACGGTGCTGCCCATTCACTTAAATTATAAGTAATGATCTGCCCGCTGCTGGCATAGCTCAAATAGCAAATGGCAGTGGCTAAGCCTAAAGCCGTCGATACATAGCTGATACCACGTCGCCATGGCTGACGCCAATCATAGGCCAATGAGCCTGAGCCAGGGTTGCCTAGCAGCACTAAAATAAATGCAGTGCAGGCAGGGATTAAGATACTGAAAATAGGTGCATGTTGCTGCCAAAATTGGAGAAGATCAGTCATTATGGCTCATCCTCACGTGGGTCAATGGCAGGCAAATCTTCTTTTGAGTCAACGTGATCTGTCCCGGATTCATAACGACTACGTAATGCAAGTTGCACAATAAAAGCGGTAGTGGCAAAACCAATTACAATTGCAGTCAGCACCAAAGCTTGTGGCAATGGATCAGTGGCCTGTGTGGTTTCAGTTAATACCGCTGGTGCATTAAGTTGTACACGCCCCATTGTGAATAAGAAAATATTCACTGCGTAACCAATCATGGCAAGTCCCAACACCACCGGAAAGGTACGCGCGCGTAGGATCAAATAAATCCCAGCTGAGACCAAAAGACCAATGGCAGAGGCTAATAAAAATTCTAAGCTAATCATCTTATTTCCCCTTTGGTACAGGACCAGTCATGGTCGAGTGACGTGAGTCGCCAAGTACAGAAATCAGTAGCATTCCTGCGCCAACGACGGTGATGTATACCCCTAAATCAAACAGGGCAGCAGACGCTAAATGCATCTCACCAATCAAAGGTGGTGAGACATAAATGTGGGCGCTGGTGAGGAATGGGCGACCCCAGAACCATGAACCTATGCCAGATAGAACAGCAATGACTAAACCTGTACCAATCCAAATCTCATACAGACGACCGGATTTAGCTTTCAACATCTGTTCAGTTTGATCTTGCCCAAGGGCAATATATTGAATGACTAAGGCCATAGAGGTAACTAAACCAGCAATGAAACCACCACCGGGTAAGTTATGACCACGCAAAAAGATGTAAACACTTACTACTAAAGCCAGCGGTAAAATCCACGAAGCGGTCATGCGTAGCATTAAAGGTGATGGATTAAAGCGATAGGTCAAACCTTGGGTAATGGTGGTGCCATGCGCGCGCATACCATCCATCATACATAGTGCACCAATGGCAGCGATGCCAAGCACAGTAATCTCGCCAAAGGTATCAAAACCACGGAAATCTACTAAGATCACATTCACAACATTCGTACCGCCACCGAGTGGAATAGATTGCTGCATAAAGAACCATGAAATTGAATTGTGATCACGGGTCATAATGAGCCAAGCAATCCAACCGACGGCAAAGCCACCCCCAATGGCAATAATGGCATCACGCCAACGACGTGAGCGACTAGATTCATAAGGCGTTAGCTGTGGCAATAACGATAAGCTCATCAACAGGAGTACAGTGGTCACGACATCAACTGTAATTTGTGTTAAAGCTAAATCTGGCGCAGATAAGCCGACAAAAACCATGGTGACAACTAAGCCAATTGCACCACTGATTAATACCGCTTTAATACGCTCATGATGGAACCACAGCATCATCCAGCACGCTGAGAACAATAACAACCATAATACGATAGCTAAAATTGGCGCTTGAGTGAGTTCGCGTGTACCTGTACCTAAACCTTGGAAGATCAGTGGCATGCCAACCAGAGTAATGGTAAAGACAATAATATAAAACAGATAGCTTTGTAAGGAGCCATTTTCGGTGCTGCGCTTGAGTTTTCGCGCAAACTGTAATAGATGTTTTAAAGCATCTTCAAACAGTAATTTACCTTGTAGCTTGCCTAAATATGGGTCGAGGTCAATCTCACGTAAGCGGCCACCTTTGGCGAGCGCGAAATAGAAGACTAAACCACCGATCAATGCAATTACACTCATCAATAAGGGTGCATTAAGACCATGCCAAATGGCCAAATGCGTGCCTTCAAAGGCAAAGTTTTGTGTACTGGCGCGTGCTGTCGCGTTGACAATCGGTTCAACCAAAAGTGCAGGCAACAAACCCACTAAAATACACAGTACAGCTAACAAAGTGGCCGGTGCACGCATACCAAACGGTGGTTCATGCGCATCTTTATTGGGCACATTTTTGCCAAGTGGGCCATCAAAAAATACGCCGTGCACCAAACGGGTTGAATATGCCACAGCAAAAATGCCAGCTAAGGTTGCGACCACAGCAGAGGCAATCATGACAGGGCCACTTAAATTGGCCAATAGCTCAGTAAAGAACATTTCTTTAGACAAGAAGCCATTGGTCAACGGTACGCCTGCCATAGATGCTGCAGTAATCATGGTCAGGGTGGCAGTAAAAGGCAGTAACTGCCAAAGACCAGATAACTTACGTAAATCCCGGGTACCGGATTCATGGTCGATGATCCCTGCAATCATAAACAGGGCGGCTTTAAAGGTGGCATGGTTAATAATGTGGAAAATCGCCGCAGCAACAGCCAGCGGTGAACCAATCCCCAATAAACACATGATTAAACCAAGATGACTAATGGTCGAATAGGCCAATAGACCTTTGAGATCTTCTTTAAAGATGGCAAAAAAGGCTGCCATACATAAAGTAAATAGACCCACAAAAGTCACAATATTATGAAATAGTGCGGCACCCGCAAAAATAGGTAATAAACGCGCTACTAAGAAAATACCAGCTTTCACCATGGTTGCCGAGTGCAGATAAGCCGAAACTGGTGTTGGCGCTGCCATGGCATTGGGTAACCAAAAATGGAAAGGAAACTGTGCACTCTTGGTAAAAGCACCCAGTAAAATCAACAATAAAGTGGGTACAAACAAGCCATGACTTTGAATTTGATCGGTCATGGTTAAGATCCGATCAATTTCGTAGGTGCCTGTGATTTGTCCAAGCAACACAAAACCACCCAGCATAGCCAAACCGCCCATACCGGTAATGGTTAAGGCCATACGTGAACCACGTTGGGCTGCGTCGTAATTGCTCCAATAACCGACCAATAAAAATGAGGAAATACTGGTCAACTCCCAAAAGGTCAGCAATAAAATTAAATTATTAGAGAGAGAAATTCCTAGCATAGCTGCCATAAACAGCATCAGCAGTAAGTACAACTTACTTAAGGAATTTTTAGGGCTTAAATAATAATAAGCATAAGTAAAAATTAAAGTACCAATACCGGTAATTAATAGGGCAAAAAGTAGGGCGAGCGCATCCAAGCGGAAGCTAAAATTTAAACCTAATTCTGGCAACCATGTCCAAGTTTGCGTAATGACCTGCCCATCAAAAACATCGGGGGCGTGTAAAAGCAAAAGAATCAAACTGCTTAAACTGACCCCGATTGCCGCGAAAGCCGTTACCCCGCGCGAAAAATTCTTCAGCCACGAGACAAGGGTGGTGCCTAGTACTAGCGGTAATAAGATAATAATCGGTAGCACACTGATATCCATTGTCGTGATAGGTCAAAAACCTAAGAGTGAATCTTATTTTTTCAAGCTTACAGGATCACAAAGAGTCATCCAAAGAGGCTCAAGCTTGAAAACCAAAGGTGTTTACAGGTGTATATAACAAGTTGTGTTGCGCAACTTGATGAAAAAAGCTACAGTAAAATCGGATTTTACTATAAAAGTGTTGATTTTATCTGATCTTATTACATGAACAAAACAACTTCAAACACTTTCGCGCAGACATAACAAAAACATTATACGCCTACCTTTTTGAGATATTGCTTGATGATTGAGCAGATAGCGGCTTTTAAAGAAGGTCTCTCACTCAGCTCATTTTTAATTTAAATCGGCATTGGGTTGATCTAAATGTTCATCATGAACAGCATACTGTTGTAAATCTTGTAGTAATTGTTGTTTTTGTTCAGGTGTTAAGTCATTTTGGATTTGGCTAAGCAGTTGGTTATAACAGGCTTGCTGATCGCTTAAGGGTTCTGAAATCGCTAACGCCTCTTCATCTTGTAATAGGTGGGCATAGAGTTGGCTATATTGCTCATCTAAAATTTGCGCTTGAGTATGTAAGGGTTTCAGTTCTAAATCTTGAAATTGTAAATAATGATAGCGATTTTTTTGTTGTAGCAGTTCAGGTTGTGAGCTGCTTACAATAATTTGTAGTTTTGGAAAGGCTTGTTCAAGGCGGCTTAAAATCTCAAAGCTATGTGGCTCATCAAGCTGTTGCTCAATTTGATCAATCATTAAAATGCCATCACCCATTACACAGGGTTCAAGCTGCTGCGGATTTAGCACACATAAACGCCGAACCACATCACCTACGAGGGCAATCCACACTTTTAAACTATTCGAAAGCTGCTGATAAAGTAGCACTTGGCCGCGGAGTTTGACCTTAAGTTGAATTTTGGGTTGATATTCTAAAATTAAATCTTCAACTTCAGGTAACACAGTGTTTAAGCTTTTTTTGAGTGCAGTTAAATGCGGACGTAGCGGCTGCATATGAAACTGCGCTTGAAAACTGTCGAGATCAATTTGGCTTAAATGTTCTACATAAGCTGCACTATGGGCATTTTCAACATCGTGCATTTCACGTAGCCATTCAAAAAAACGGCTAAAGGTGGTGTAAGGAATATGGGCTAAATCATAAGCATGGATGGGCTGCAGAACTTGAGGATTATTTTTACTGAGTAAATTAACGTCGTTAATAAAGCGTTCTGCTGGATAGTAGGCAATTAGAGGTAAACCATAATCTGGATCATGCTTCAACACCCGTTGATACAGCTTGACTAAGTTTTCGAGTTGCGTGGTTTCCACAGTGCTCATGCTGCTGTTAGCCGTCTGGGTTTTTTTTAGTTGCCATGTGTAAAGTTGGCTGGTTTGATCAGTAATATTGAGTTGCTGGCTACTTTCAAATAAGGCTTGAGAAATTTTGACACTGATGCGTATTTTTGAAGCTTGGGTTTCATGGCGAATATCCTGCGCGACCATCACCACACCTGCAGTCTTTAAATCGCGATAACGGCCTTGGAACCAAGTGAGTGCATGATAAAGATTTTTCAGGAGTGTGGTTTTACCACTGGCTTGTGCACCGCTAATCACGGTTACGGGGCAGTCTTCAGGAATAGTCAAATCGAGTTTAGAAAAATGCGCAGTATTATGCAGATGTAATGCGTAAAGCTTCATAGGTCACCTTATAGTTGTTTACCCTATCTACACATTGATGGCGGCGTCTTCTTTTTTAATAATTGCATCAAGTCATAAATATGGTGAATATTTAGACTTACTTTAGCACGGGTACAGGCTACGTAAAGTAAACGTAACTCTTCGTCACTAATTTTATAATCGTTTTGATTGAGTTTAAATTGGTAGTCATCTTCAATATGCACCCGATTCCACTCTAAACCTTTGGCTTTATGCGCCGTGGAAATAATATAGTCCGCCTGACCAATGGGGGTGATTTTGGCTAAAGCGCGCTTTAAGGCATCAGTACCATGATCGTCCACCAATTTCACTAAAGGCTTAATATCACTGCCTTCATTGGTTTCGCAGTATTCATGTACATCATGCCAAGAATTAAACCAAGCCAGTTCTGGTACATCGTTAGGGCGGCGGCCTTGTTTGAGCATACTGGCTGCATCAACAAAACGACCTAATTTGGCATGATCCGCTTGTAAGCTAACTTTGTCACCTTGCACCAAACCTGAAAGCAAAAGTTCCATAGCACGTGCATTGGTGCGGCATAAAATCGCATCACGTTGTTTGCTATGCGCTTTACGAATCACTTCTGAGTTGAGCGCATCATAACCCAGCAACGGTACCGTTTCACCCAAAGCACTTAACAGGGCATTGGCATTGGCTGCAATTTCAGGGCCAAAACGAAAAGAGGTGGTGAGACGTGATTCAGGTAAAGGCAGTTTTTGCATAGCATTAATTGCACCGCGCCATGCATAAATTTGTTGATGTGCGTCCCCCACATAGATGACTTGTGAACTCTGCTGACGCAGCAAAATACCGAGCATTAACGGGTCGGCATCTTGGGCTTCGTCAAACAAAACATAATCGGCAGGGATGTTGGGTTCAGAGAGAGCCCAAAGCTTGAGATAAATATCATGCCCAATACCGGCTTGATGATTCGGATCAATCGATTCCAACCAACGCCGTTCCACCGCAGGATACAAATGTTTTTGTAAACTTTCGATATCGTCAGGATGCAACCAACTGGGTGCTTGTAAATGTCTAGGTGCAGGATATTGTGAACTGGTGGAACAGAAAAAGCCCACTGCATCTGCAACTAAACTGGCCAAGCGCGAGGGCATCAATACGTATTTTTCGTAGCGTCCACCCATGAGGCGACGCAAGGTGATGGGTTGTAATTGATATTCTTTGGCTAGAAAACTTGGACTTAAACGGGGCAGGCGCAGTTTGTCGGTAATGCCACGCCCAACGTTGCGATAAGCCAGTGAGTGAAAGGTACGGCAATCAACATTGCTACCAAATTTTTGTTGGGCTTCGGTGGCAATGGCTTTGTTAAAAGCCAAGTACATGCCACGCCGCTTGGGCATGGCATGACTCATCATCTGTAAAGTAGTGGTTTTACCTGTGCCAGCATAGGCAATCACTTTAAAAGAATGACCTTGGCAAGCTTGTTCAACGGCAACGGCTTGTTCAGCGGTGGGCTGATGATTCAATGCAGACACAGACAGCACTTAATGTTGACGGTTAGCTTTTTCAAGCAAACCTGATAGACCTTGGCGACGTGCCAATTCATTGAGAACCAATTGCACATCAAGGTCAAAGTAACCGAGCATGACAATGGTATGGAACCAAAGATCAGCTACTTCATAGACTAAATCGTTTTTGTTGTCGTCAGAAGCTTCAGCTTTAAAATCTTTTGCGGCAATAATCGCTTCTACGCTTTCTTCACCGACTTTTTCTAAGATTTTATTTAAACCCTTGTGATACAGCTTGGCTACATAAGATGAATCAGGATCAGCGGCTTTACGTTCAGCCATCATCTGACCCAAGTAAGATAACACTTCGACTTGCTCAGCTTGAGCCTTTGAGGCATTCATGGCAAGCGTATGGGGATTTGTAGATTTTTCGCCATAGATCGCACTTGGATCTTTAAGCTGTGCATCAACAATTTCCCAACCATTTGGCGTGAGTTTACGGTAGAAACATGATTCACGACCAGTATGGCAAGCAATACCGCCATGTTGTTCAATTTGTAACACAATCACGTCTGCATCACAGTCTAAACGGATTTCATGTACCGTTTGGAAATGACCCGATTCTTCACCTTTATGCCATAATTTTTGGCGTGAACGGGAGAAATACACCGCTTGGTTTTTCTCAGCAGTTAAGGCCAACGATTCACGGTTCATCCAAGCCACCATCAACACGCGTCCAGTTTGATGATGCTGTGCAATAGCAGGTACCAGACCTTGTTCGTTAAATTTTACTTCATCGAGCCATTGCAGATTGTTCATTGGATTCACCTAGTGCGTATAAAAGGAAAGTGCAGAATTTTGCGTGACTCATCTTAGCTCAATCATGGCGATTTTGACATGATCAGGACCAAAAAAATCCGATTAAGCGACAGTGCATGTCGTTATAGCCAAAAGCACAGCAAGCACTTTGGTGGTATCGTTGATATGCTGATGTCAGCGCAGATGGATTTATAAATCTTGTAGTACATCGCCCCAATTTTGTTTTTCGAGCAATTCTAAAAATTCATCCCCCAAACGCTGACTTTCACTTACGCTTTGCTGCCAGTATTTAATGCGTGTGGCCTGATCTAAACCTTTTAAAGAAAAGTCTTTACGATCGGGTAAACGACCCAAAGGCAGACTGCTTAAATATTCAGATGAGGGTGAAATCAGTAAGGTACGTGCTTGATTGCTTGGATTGGCACGGCGTTTGATGGTTTTATCAAACCAACCGGGAGTAATGGAATCAGTAAAATGCGGATAGAGCACAATGCCTTGGCTATTAAAAGGCAGGTCAATATGATAATCAATTAAACCGCCATCGCGATAACTGCCTTTGGCATTTGGAATATCTTTGACCGCATTCATCACTCCGGGGATAGATGCCGATGCCATCAGCCAACTTAAAATATTATCTTGATTGAGTTGATGATAATGCGTAGTAAATTGATCTTGTACCTGAAATTGTGAACCATGCGCAGGTTGACTAATCACGCGTTGCATAAATAAACGGTTGTTTTTACGCGATAAGGCATTGGTGCCAATAATTCCAACAATTGAAGCCAGTAAAGGAAGCGCACGATCACTTTGAAATACATGCCGAGCTTTGGCAGAAATAATGGTCAGATGGTAATCGGGATGATGAAGCATGTACTGTTCACGGCCTTGGACTAAATCCAGCAGCATCTGCCGACAAATTTGACCAATGTCGTGCATTTTCATATGTTTATCAAAATACAAATGCGTGTATAAATCAGCTAAGCGGCTTAAGCCTTGGCTTGCACCCCAAGCAGTGATACTGGCAAAACGCCATGCCCCAATGGATGAGCCAATTAAGGTGCGGCGTTTTGGGGCTTGGGCTAAAAAGTGGTCAAAAATGGCTTGGTCTAAACCAAAAATGCCAATGCCTTTTGGGCCGCCTGCGGCGCCGGGAATAATATCCACATCTTGCGCTTGTAAGCCGTGTTGTAAAAGATGTTGCTGAGCGACATGACCAGCACGAAGACTTAAAGCAGGAACAGATTTTTTTAGAATATAGCGCATTGTGAAAATGGGGATGCGTCAAAATAAAAAGATCAACAAGCTTAGCATAAGCCTGTTGATCTGCTGCTATATGAGATGGGCTTAAGGTGCGATTTTAAATTTAGCTGTTATCCCTGAACCGTAGCTATTTTCATTCAGCTGATAACGTTGACTTAACACGATTTTTTCTTCAGCGTTGTTATTGGCAATATGAATGTCAGGATGATCAATCACAGCGGTCAAAGTAACTGTTTCACCACTGAGCGGTAAGCGAGTTAAACCTGCAAGATGCGGTGAAATTTGTGACAGTACATTGCCGTTTAAGGCCACTTGACCATTTTGTAATACGTTAGTGGCAGTATTTAAGGTCAACTCTATGCCACGTACACTGCTTAAATTTGACTCTAAATTGAGTTGGGTACCAGCGGGTAGACTAGCACTTTGCAAGCTACCATTGGCATTAAAGCCTAAATCTAAGCGATCTACCGCAATTGTGACTTGTTTGTTGCTAAGGGTGTTAATTTTTAAGCCAGCACTTACACGCAAGCTTTGATTACGCAATTTGCCATAGCTTTCTAAGCCTAAGCTGATCCCGTTGAGTTCAGATAAGCCAATTGGATTAAGCAAAGATGCATTGAATTGGTTGAGGTTATAGCTTTGATTTAAAATATTAAAACTTGCCAATTTTAAATAATCAGCATAAAACGCATCAATATTACTCAAATCGTCAAATAGCGTATCGGGATCAATATTGACATTAAGATCAGACTCTTGAATCAGTTCAAGTAATTGATCAAGTGGTGCAAGTAAGGCATTTTCACTGTTGCTACTTAAGGCTGCTGCAGCAATTTCTGCCAATATTGTGCTTGTTTGTTCAGCAGGTAAGACTAAAACCTCAGCCAAATTGTCAACCAATTTACTGGTCACGACTGACTCTTTAGCAGCTTGAATATCTTCTTGGGTTGCTTGCTGAATCGCTGCTACACCTTGATTGAATGTGTTAAGTGGTAAACTTTGTAAGGTGCTTTCTACAGCTTGTACATTTTCTAAAATAGCAGGAGTAGCTAAGGCAGCTAAATTGGCACTCACTGCAGCGAGATTGTCTTGATATTCAGGTGGCAAATAGTCTTGCACAGCACTCAAGGTTTGAGTAATGGTGGCTTGAATAATTGCAGGATCTTGTAAGCTGCTAGGTTGATTATCTGCAGTTAAAGCTGAGCTTAGCGCAGCAAAAGCGGCTAAAGTAAACTCTTCTTGTGCAATACCCTCAGTCAGCGGTGCAATACTGCTTTGAATTTGTTCAATTAACTGTTGTACCACCACAGTTTTGGTATACAGCTCTTTATTTCGCATTGGATCAGCAGAAAGCAAGTTAGTGCCTTGCAGACCTAAGACGCGCGCAATTTGCTGCGCTGCAGCATTGACATTTTGACCCGACTCAACTTGCGCTTGAATTAATGTCGTAAGTGGCGACACAATGATGTCATTGGCATTAGAGCGTGGTGCCTTTAAGGTTGAGCTAAACGGTAAATTGGTGGCGCGGTCAAGACCACCACTAACATGAATCGTACTAGAGCTACAGTTCGTCGGAAATTTAAAGAAACCATTTTCATCAGTTTCTGCGGTTTCTGGGTTTTTTGTCGTGGCATTCATACAGTCTTTAAAAACCACCAATGCCCCAGCTAATGGACCATCGACTGCACGACCTTGTGTTGCAGTTACACTGCCACCACTACTACTCCCACCCCCACCGCAGCCAACCAATATAGCTGCAATAGATAAACTTAAAAAAGATGCATAAAAGGCTTTATTTTTCATTCTGATATCCATGTTTAGAGTAATTTTGTTAATAGTTATAACAAAAAAAATATAAAAAAAAACACTAAGCTAAAAACAGATTTTTGAAGCAAAAAATATTTCTTATGTCTTTTTAAGTGGTTTATTTTTATAAACATTTGTTTATTAATTGGTATTTAATTTAAATTTAATGTGAATCATAAAATAAAAAAAGGCATTTAATTTTTAATTAAATGCCTTTTTAGTCAAAATGTATTAAAAACTATGTAAACGTAGTCCAAGCGACGCTAGACCATAACGGCGCTCTAAACGTGAGGCAGTGGTGCCATTATATAAAAAGGGGATATGACCAACAAAGTTGTGCTGATACAGTTCACCTTGCACAAAAGCGCTCATTTTTGGAGTGAAATCATAACTTAATTTTAGTCCAAGCACATGATTGTCTTTAATCGCACTGTGACCAAACTGGGCAACACGATCATCAATATCTTTGCGCCATAAACGTTGATATTGGTAAGCGACTTGACTCTCAAATTGTTGATAACGCCAATTCCATGAGCCGCCTAGGCTGGCAAAATAGCTATCGTAATTGAGATCTTTATCTACCTCTAAACCGTAGTCTTGGGCATCGCCGGTAATCTCAAGTTGATGTACGGTTGAACCGCCAATTTTACAGGGTTCTGCCAATTGACCGCTATATTGGTTATTGGAATCTACGCTGATATCAGCTAAACAACCTTGATAACGGGTACGTAATTTAAGCTGATCAACCTCGACTTTGCTGTAACCTAAACTAGCAAAGGCATTGATCTGATTCATATGGTCAATTTTACGCGAGAAGAGCGCATCAAATTGCAGTTGTAAATCTTGTGGTTGATCGACGCTGACCTTGTCAAAACTATGCCCATTCACTTGGGTGGAGGTTGATTTGCTTAGTTCATCGCTACGATTGCCCCAAACACTGGCACGTAAAGCCAACGCGTCATTTTTTGCTAAAAATGGTAGTTCAGGCTGATAACGTACGCCCAATAAACCGGTATGGATGGTATTGGTATCAGGTGCTAAGTCGATATCACGATAATAATAGCTGCCTTCAATACTCCAATGGGGATTGAGTTGGTATTCAGCTGCAATATGTCCGCCAATATAGTCGCCACGGTCACCGCGCACACCTTCACTTTGACGCATATCAAATATATCAATGCTGTCGTTGACGGCATCAATTGCAACAGTGACCTTAAGTGCTGAGTCTTGTGCTTTAAAGTCATCGGCTTGTAAAAATAGATCATTGGGTGCAGCCAAACTATAGCTACTTAGACCTGAAGCGAGCGCAATGATCAGATATTTTAATTTCATGTCGTTATACATATATTTGAGGGTCGTAAAAAAAGGTCAGCACATGTGCTGACCTTAGGTCTAAATTATTTCAGTTTAAAGTAAGCCGCTAGACTTGGTGCCGAAAAGCTATAGTTTTTAATCTTCATCGTTGAGACTTGTAAACCTAAAGCAGGATCAATCTTGTAGCTGCTTGGTTCCACAAAAATCTTAGCATTCATTGTGTTGCCAGAGACAAGATTACCTTTATAGGTATTATAAGCTGACTCTAAGCGCGGATCGCTTTTCAGGAGTTGGCTCAATGAGATGGTGCGGTCATTGCTCACAACAAAGGTACGTGGTGCTTCAGTTTGAATATAAGAGACGCTGCCATTTTGACCTGGCACAGGGAATTTCATGCTTGAATCAACAGTCAGTAAAGTACCTTCTGTAATCGTTGCTGTCGCAATACGACCCGTCTTATCAAAAGTAACTTTGACTTCATCTAAAATCACGTCAATGGTTTCGCGACGATCACCACCTTGTGCTTGAACGCTAAAGCCTAGACGGAATTTATCTTCTAGCGCTTTTTGAGTGTTTTGAATACCAAAATTAAACTCTAGCACGCGATCTATGTCTTGAGGATCAAGCAGAATAGGTTGTGCTTGGCTTGAATTTTTCAGATCTAAGACACTGTAGTCAGCTACAGTAAAATTGCCATAGATCGGTTGCGTGATGATCTCAGGTGCCGGCTCTTTTAAGGTCTCTTCAAGAACAGCCTGATTTTCTGGCTTTTTCAATTCTGCTAATAACTGGTTTGCATCACCGGCTTGTTCAATCAAGGTTGCTAAGAGCGTTGATAATTTCATTGCGTCAGCAGCAATACCATCGATTAAGCTTAACGGAATGGTTGCATCTGGATTTTTTGCTTGTAGTTGTTGTTCTGCAACGCTAAAAGCTTGATCAAGAACAGTATTTAAAATATTTTCATCAAAGCTAACGCTACCATCTTTAAATAATGGCTTGTCTTTAACAATGTCAATCACAGCTAAGAAAGCGATTTGTGCAGCTTGATTGCCATTAAATACTGAATCGCCATTTATGCTTAAGTTTTCTAAGTTGTCTTCAATTTTGTTGACCAATTGCTGTAGAGCAAATACTGCTGCTGCAGTTTGGGCACTACCGTCAGTCACAGGGTTAAAGCGACTTAAATTTTGAGCATCTACATCAGTAATGCCTAAGTTTTCTAAAATTTTAGCCAATTGATCTTGTTGACCTGCATCAACCAAATGTTTTTCTAAGGTTGTTAATGGGGTCACTGCAAGTTGAGTAGCTTGGTTGAAATCTGTGCTCTTTAATTGTAAGCGACCGGTAAATGGTAAGCCTGTCCCCGTATCTGTACCGCCTGTGATCAGCATTTCTGAGTTTTGGCAGGCTTGTGTGGTTTTAAAGCTAAATTGACCTTGAGCGTTGGTTTTAATCGAAGCACAGTTTGGGTTACTAAACGCAACCGTTGCATCTTTTAAGTAAAAGTCTACCGCTACACCATTAACTGTGGTGCTGGTATAGGTTGGAGCAGAGCTGCCACCGCCGCCGCCACATGCGGCTAAAGACGCCATTGCAGCACAAAGTAGAGAGATTTTTAAATTTTTGCTAAACATACGTAGACCAGCCCCAGATAAAAATAATGATTTTTTTGATAGCTTTAATTGCAACAAAGTAGCATTAAACTAATACGTAAAATTACATTGAGTTTGAATTATAGGCAGAATTTTTAGAAATACGAGTCTTTATGTACTGATTTTGTAGTTTTTTTAAAATATTGAACTCGGTCACAAAAAAAGACCGTTGCTTGAACGGTCTTTATGTAGTTTTATTTAGCAACTCGCCATAGCGCGAGTAAGCTACTCACAGCAATGAGTACCCAAGAAACGTACCAAGGAGCAATCACAGCAATCGCCAATAAAATGGCCATGATACTGCCAAATAACCATGAGCGCTTTTGTTGATGTTCCATTTGCAAGCGTAAATGTTGTAATTCACGCAATTGTTTTTCTTGCCAAGCAGACTGATTCTTTAAACCATTGAGGCTATCAATCATTAAGGTTGGGAGATCTTGGGCACCTAATAATAAATCTGGAATTTTTTCACCCAACTCTTTTAAGTTTTTCTGTGGGTTCATTTGCGCTTTTACCCAATCAGTCAAGATGGGTTTGGCCAATTTCCAAATATCAAGCTGCGGATAAAGATCTGTGCCTAAGCCTTCGACATGCACCAAAGTTTTAAGTAGCAGCATCAATTGTGGCGGAATTTCTAAATGGAAACGACGCGCAATATCCATTACTTGTAGCAAGATACCAGCAAAATCTAATTGGTCCATGGGTTTAGAGACCATAGGACCCACGGTACGGCGCATTTCACGCGCTAATTCATCTTGATTAGTCCCAGGTGGAATCCAACCCGCTTGATGCACAATTTGAATGAGCTGTAAGAAATTACTGTTCATCACGGCAAGTAACATGCGCGCTACCGTCATCTGGTCGCTTTTTGACAGTTCTCCCATAATGGCACAGTCGAGCGCGATATAACGTGGATTACTTGGATTAATGGTTTCGACAAACACATTTCCCGGATGCATATCGGCATGGAAAAAGTTATCACGGAAGACTTGGGTAAAGAAAATCGTCAGACCTTTTTCGGCTAAATCGGCGCGATCCATGCCCATTTCATCAAAGACATGAGTTTCAGAAATCGGCACACCTGTAATCCGTTCAGCCACCATCACATCGACGCTATCCATATACACTTCAGGCACATACATCATGCTTGAGCCTGTAAAATAATGGCGCATACGACGGGTATTGTCCGCTTCTAAGGTTAAATCCAACTCATTTAAGATGGTTTGACGATAGTTTTGGATGATTTCGGATAAATGTAGGGCACGCGCAGCTTCAAGGCGTTTTTCTAAAGTGATACCTAACCATTGCAGGATTTCAAAGTCTTGTAATAGTTGACGTTTGATGTCGGGACGGGTGACTTTAACCACCACTTCGCGACCATCATGCAGCGCTGCGGTATGCACTTGCGCAATTGAAGCTGCGGCCAATGGTTGTTCGTCAAAACGCGCAAACAGGGTGGCAATATCGGCTTTTAAGGCGTTTTGAATACGCATTTTAGCCACATCAGAACCAAAAGGTTTGACCCGATCTTGTAATAACACCAACTGCTGTAAGACTTCAGGTGGAATTAAATCACGACGCGTAGAAAGCAGTTGACCTAACTTAATCGCTAAAGGCCCCATATCTTCTAAAGCTTGTTTAAGCTTTAAAGGATTGTCTTTTTCTTTGCTTGACCACGCAGCAGGGTGCAGGCGAATTAAATTTAAAATGGGGCGGGCTTTGGCAGGTAATTCTTCGGCAGGAAACAACGTGTCGAGTCTATAGTGCGCGGCGATGCGCCAAAGTTCGAGTAAACGTGAAACATGCGGAATCATAAATGCCATTACCTAAGTTAAGAAATTTTTTGTTGCAGCGCTAAAATTTTCGCTTCAGCACGATCAAGATTTTGTTGTAAGCGACGCGTCGCTTGTTGTAAGTCATCCATTTGCCAACGTGGGGCAAATAGACCGGAATCTTCTTTTAAATAATCTTCGGCAATAAACGCTTGGCTTTGCAGTTGATCTTTGAGGACTTTGGGTAAGTGCTGTAGCTTGCCAATTTCATGCGCAATATTTGCACCTATCCACGGGCTTAAATGTGCTGCTAAATCCAGCTCACTGCTTTGCATAATGCGTTGCACATCTTGCAATAAACGGTAATCACCTTGCAGAGGGATTGTACCCACATCTTCACTCACGAGAAGTTTTAGCAGTTCAACTACGCTGCCTACATGCAAAGTTGCAGTGGCGCTTATGGGTACATTGACTGGATCAAAAGGGCGCTGTTCAAAGATTGATGGTGCTTGACTTTGACCTGTGGCAGTAGGTTCTAAACGTACCTTGCCATGGTCAAAAAATACATCCACCGACAGTTGTGGTGAGTCAATCACCACACGCAGCATTTTGCCTTGCAAGCTGTTGAGCTGAATGCGCGTAATCGCATCCAGATCAATCAAATGATGCATAAAGCGCTCGATTGCCCCTAAGGCAAGAATCGACCACATAATCAAGCCTTAGAGTTTAAAGCCACGGTGCACTGCGACAATACCACCTGTTAAGTTGTGGTAGTCACAGTTGCTAAAGCCAGCATTTTCCATCATACCTTTTAAAGTACGTTGGTCTGGATGCATACGAATCGATTCAGCTAAGTATTTATAGCTTTCTGCGTCATTGGCAATGATTTTGCCCATCACAGGCAATGCAGTGAATGAGTATAAATCGTAAAGTTTTGAGAAAGGTTCAAACACAGGTTTAGAGAATTCTAACACCAGTAAACGACCACCTGGTTTAAGTACGCGGTACATCGCTTCTAATGCTGCATCTTTATCGGTGACATTACGTAGACCAAATGAAATAGTTACTAAATCAAAGCTGTTGTCTGCAAATGGCTCTAAAGTTTCAGCATTGGCTAGAACAAAATCTACGTTGGCACAGCCGGCATCTAATAAACGATCACGACCGACATTCAGCATCGATTCGTTAATGTCAGATAACACTACGTGACCCGTAGGGCCAACTTCACGGCTAAAGACTTTGGCTAAATCGCCTGTACCGCCTGCAATATCCAGCACGTGTTGACCACGGCGTACACCTGACATGTTAATCGCAAAGCGTTTCCATAAACGGTGAATACCAAATGACATGAGGTCATTCATAATGTCGTATTTAGCGGCCACTGAATGGAACACTTCAGCGACTTTTTGCGCTTTTTCTTCGCTATTCACAGTTTGATAGCCAAAGTGGGTTTTTTCACCCACGTTACCGGTATTGGCACCGCGCGGTAAGTTGTATTTGGGAATAGCACGTGGCGCATCTTGCTGTACGCTTTGTTGCTGACCCTGAGGCGCACCTTGTGGTAGTGGCTCAGTTAAGAATGGGCTCACTTTGTCTGTGTTCTGTGCGTTAGTCGGCGTTTGATTTTCGTTAGACATGAGTCTCACTCCTAACCGGGAAATAGAGTTAAAAACAGTGCTGCATCATGACAGATTATAAAGCGTTGTACAGTCATGCAGCCTTGAATGTGTTCCATAATATACAGAAAAAAAGCACACTTGTTGTATTTATAGCGCAACTAAACATGCTTCAATCTGCTTAAGTTAAGCAAAAGGTGTTGGGTGACCAGCATGCACTTTAGCGACAATTTCGCGTTCTTGCTCGGTAAAATCACGAACAAATTTTTCGGCTGATTTTAACGGCTTCATGGCAGCAAAACCATCTTGCATAAACTCATACATCACATCAAATCGATGTTTATAAGCGGTGCTTTTACACATTTTAAATGCGGTATGAACCACAAAAGAACGTAAGTACTTGTCTAAGCTTACACCCAATTGATCCAGTTGACGCAGTTGTTCCAAACGCTGCGCACCTTGATCAAGCTTAAGGTAAGTAATACGCATAATTTCATCGGTCAGCGGGGTGTTTTCTGGATAATCTTCTAATAACTGTACGGCCACTTGTTCATCAAGCTGTACCGCCAAAATGGCCAATTGAATCCCAGCTGTACCGGTTTTAATGGCATTTTCTGGAATGAGTTTTTCAGCTTTATGAATTTTGGGAATTAAACGCTCAATTTGTGCTGCTAAAGCATCAAAATCAGGGCCGCCATAGAGGCGATTCATAAAATACTCTGCCATTAACACATTAGACTTTTGCTTAAATTCTTGTGCATGAGTACGAATAATACGTTGCTTTTGCCAATTTTGTACGTCGCGTAAACGTTGCAATAACTGCGGATTTTGGTGATAGTTTAAGTGTTGATAGTTAACTAAAAGTTCATTTAAAACCGCAAGTTTTGACATACGTACTCCAAGCTGATCATTGAGTCTTAAGCTTAATGACTTCGGCTGTGCTCGGCTATGACCAAAACCGATTTAAATATAAAAAAATGTATATCTCGATTGCAGAATGGACAAAATCTTTGTACACATAGCCATAAGCACAACAAAAAACAAATCTAAGGCGGTGGTCAATGAGTGAAAAATTCAAAGTCATGGATGAGGATCAGCTGTCTTTTGATCTCATCGAAGCGCAGTTTGCTTTACGTGAAAGCCGTGACCAGAAAAATGCCAAAAGCTTACTCATTTTGGTCAATGGGATTGATTTAGCAGGCAAGGGGGAGGCAGTTAAACAATTACGCGAATGGGTTGATCCACGTTATTTAAAAGTCAAAGCCGATCAACCCTTGGTGCTTGATCAAACCCAACCGTATTGGTTGCCTTATATGGGTTCTATTCCCAAAGAAGGGCAAATCACCATTTTATTTGGCAATTGGTATAGCGACTTAATCAATACTGCTATGCATGTATCTCATCCGATAGATGATAGTTTGTATGATGAATACATTAAAAAGATGGCAATTTATGAGCAAGATTTAAAAAATAATCACGTTGATGTGATTAAGGTCTGGTTTGATCTGTCATGGGAAACCTTGCAACAGCGCATTGAAGACATGCCACCGAGTGAAGCACGCTGGCATAAGTTGCATGGTATTGATTGGCGCAATCAACACAAATACGACACTTTACAACGCCTACGCAAACGCTTTAGCGATGATTGGTTTATCATTGATGGTGAGGATAAAAATCGCGATCAAATTTTTGCCCAGTATATTTTAAAGGCGCTCAAAGACTGCCCCGAACACCATCAAGGCAGTCAAACCAAATGGAAAGCCAAGCCTATTCCACAAGCATTGCTCCAACCTGAGCAGAGTGTTTTAGCAAAGGCTGAATATAAAGATAAACTGAAAAAGCTCACTGCAGAAGTGGCAGATGCCTTACGTTTTGATCCACGCCATGTGATTATTTGTTTTGAAGGTATGGATGCTGCAGGCAAGGGTGGTGCGATTAAACGCATTGTACAAAAGCTGGATCCGCGCGAATATGAAATTCATAGTATTGCTGCGCCTGAGCCTTATGAATTACGTCGCCCGTATTTATGGCGTTTTTGGCGACGTTTACAAACCGATGGTGATATTAATATTTTTGACCGCACTTGGTATGGGCGAGTTCTGGTCGAGCGAATTGAAGGCTTTGCCCATCCTGTCCAGTGGCAACGCGCCTATGCTGAAATTAATCGTTTTGAACAAGATTTAATTGATCATCATCACGTCATTATTAAATTTTGGCTGGCGATTTCTAAAGATGAACAAGAAGCACGGTTTAAAGCGCGTGAAGACACCCCACATAAACGCTTTAAAATTACCCAAGAAGATTGGCGTAATCGCGAGCGTTGGGATGATTATTTACAAGCCGCTGCGGATATGTTTGCCTATACCAGTAGCCATGACGCACCGTGGCATATCATTGCCACCGATGATAAAAATACAGCGCGAATTCAAGTGTTAGAAGCCATTTTAAAACAGCTCAAAGCCACATAAAAAAACGCTCAGATGAGCGTTTTTTTATAAAAAAGCTGCTTAGTTTTTAGCGGCATCATCTTGTTGCTTTTCAAGGCTTGGTACATTGGTTACAGGTGGGGCAACCGACTCACCACGTTCAACGCCTTGTTTGAGTTGAATGCCTTTGGCCAGTTTATAGCTTTCTTCAACATGTGCTTCGGCTACTTTTTTCATCACCATATAGCCGAGGCCGGCGGCAATCATTTGTCCGCCTAAAGGAATAAATTTAGTCACTTGTTTGGTGACATATTTGGCTGCAATATTATTAAACGATTTTTTCATGGCGGTCCGTGCTACCACCAAACCTGAAAACTCAATGCCACGTTTTTTGAGTTCATTCCAATGAATTTGTTTGGTTTTAGGATCAAAGACAGTAACTTGCTCAGGTGCTAAACCAAAGCGTGCGTTAATCTGTGGAATGAGTTGTGACAAAATTCCCACATCAATAAAAACATCTAAAAATGGAATAGGAATAATCGCAGCACCTGCAGAAACATAGGCACGTTTTTTGACCAATTCCAAGCACTCAGCACGGACTTGTTCTAAATTTAATTTGGGATCAATTGTTTGTGGAATATTATCAATTTTCATCGTGAAATACCTTAAACTAGTGTTGGATTTTTCTTGGTCTATAAAGTGGTGCATGACATCAACTTGGCTTTAATCTGACATAGCACAGGTCATGGGTCTAGTACTGAATCTTTATGATTTTGTAGACAAATTAATACTTTGATTGGGTTTTTGAGGACATTATGGCAATTCATGTGATGCAAAGTCAGCGGATTGAAGTGTTGTTTGAAGCAATGCTACGTGCCGTGCAACAAGCACATAGTAATCCAGTGATGGTATTAAAAGCCCAGCATTTTATTGTCCCTTCAGTTGCCTTAGAAACGTGGCTGACCCAGCGTTTGGCGGAAAAGCACGGCATTAGTGCCAATAACCAATTTCATAGCCGGATTCGTGGTTTTCAATGGTGGGCTTATCAGGAAGTTTTGCATGATCAACGGGATGAAGTGCGTAAAGCCAACTTACCGCGATTAATGATCAAATGGCGGATCTATCAAAGCCTTAAAAATTTTGTGCAAAGCCCGCTTAATCCTTTAACTCAGCAACACCCGTTATATCCCATTATTCAACGGATTTATGCCAGCGCCGACCGTTTAGAAGGCTTTGAACAACTCAATAAAAAACAAAGTATGTTGTATTGGGTGGCTGAGCAAGTATCACGTTTATTTTCCAACTATATGGAATATCGGAGTGATTGCAGCACATGTCATGGCATATGCCGCTGTGGCAGTAATTGGCTGCAAACATGGGGCGCCAACCAAGCCTTAAATGTCGAGCAGATGTTCTTTAATGTGGGTACAGAAATTGAACAATTTCAGTTACAGCAGGCTGTAGAGCTTGAAGCATGGCAACGTTGGCTGTGGCATGTCGTCTTTGCTGAAGATTTTAAGCAAGTGGCGCATATTGATCAGTTATTTTGGCAACGTCTAGAGGATGAAAGTACGCGGCAAGAGGCGCTCAAGCGTTTACCTAAACAGTTGGTGTTGTTTACCTTATTGGATTTACCACCAGTACAACTGCAGTTTTTACGCCGTTTAGGCCAATACCTTGATATTTTTGTACTGCATTACAACCCCTCACAAGAATATTGGGCCGATATGGTCGACCCGCATTGGAAAGCGCGTTATGACGCCCAATTAAGGCAGCGTTTTATTGAACGTGAACAAGCCCAAGGGCGCACGGTCGATGATGCAGCTATTCAAGCTTATGTACAAAAATTTAGCTTAGAATTTCATGCTGAAAAGCGTGATTCACATCATCCGTTACTTACTCGTTTTGGTAAGCAAGCCCGTGACCATTTCTCGTTACTTTCGAGTTTGTCATCCAATGAAGAAGGGCAGTGGTTTGATTTGTTTCCTGAGGATTATCCCAAGACTTTGTTGGGTAAAATCCAAAGCGATATTTTAAATTTAGTCCAACCTGAAGCCAACAGCTATGCTTTAGCAGCCGATGATCGCTCTATTCAAATTCATGTCTGCCATTCGAGTTTGCGCCAACTTGAAGTTTTAAAAGAACAAATTACCCATTGGCTGAGTCAAACTACACCCGATGCGCCGCGCCGTGCCAGTGATATTTTGGTGCTGTGTCCCAATTTAAAAGACATAGAACCGCAAATTCGCAGCACCTTTGCCGCGCCTGTCTCTGAGCGGGAAAGGAGCGAACAAGACAGCGTATATTTACCTATACAAATTGCCGGCGTGACGCAACTTGATGCACAAAATGCATGGCGTGCGGTGCTCGGTCGTATGCAACTGTTACAAGGGCGTTTTACTTTAGAGGAATTTGCAGATTGGCTCAGTTTATTGGCCACCCAGCAGCGTTATAACTTAGATGTCAATGGCTTAGAACGCATTTATGAGTTGCTACAAGCGGCTGGTTTTAAACGTGGTTTTGATGCGCTACATTTACAAGACAGCCTAACCGAAGGCGACGAAGATTATCGCTTTAGCTTTAAATTTGCCTTAGATCGTTTGGCGCTTGGCATTGCGATTCCTGAGCATACGCTGTTTGCACAGACCTTAAGCTATGCGCATGTTCGCCCCAGTGATTTCGCTTTAATTGGTACCTTAATTGAAATTTACCAAGATATTGCGGCACGGCGTACATGGCTCAATCAGCATGAAACCGAAGCCGAGCAAAGTGCAGAACATTGGCTCAATTGTCTCATGCAAGAGATTAACGAGTTTAAAGATGCAGGAGTTACGGTTTTAGATCAGGTTTACTTGTTGGTGAAAAAGCAAGAACGAATGCTGACTTTAACCAGTTTCTATGATGATGCTGAACAAGATGCGCTGCGTAGTTTAACCTTACCATTACCTTATATTTTAGCTGAAGTCGAAAAAAGCTTAACCACGCAATTAGAACACGCAGAACCGACAGGGCATATTACCTTTAGCCAAATGGGACAAATCCGTCCAGTGCCGTATAAATTGGTGGTAATGCTGAATTTAGATAGCGGTAAATTCCCAAATCGTGATCAGCATATTCCCTTTGATTTAATGCAAATTCTGCGGCCAAAATTGGGCGATCGTTCACGTTTAGAAGATGATCAAGGCGCATTTTTAGATGCCATATTGTTGGCCAAAGATAATGTTTGGTTGTTTTATAACGCTTTTGATTTAAATGACAGCGAAGTGCGTGATCCATCTAGCGTAGTACAAGAGTTTGTCCAGCACTTAAATTTCATTACGCAAAAGCATCCTAATCTTGCAGCCAATACTGATGTGCATGGCGTTGAAATTCCAAGTCAATTGCTAAGTGTCTATCAGATTCATCCTCTACAACCCTTTGATCCTGTAGGTTTTCAGCAAAACAACTTAATTCGTTATAAAAACCAATGGTTTAAGGTGGCTCAACAGCTCACTAGTGCCCAGCAGCCACGTCAAGCATGGAGCCGAGGTAACTATCAGTTACAGCAGCTCGATGCGCAGCTAGAAGTGTTGGACAGCGAGCAATGGATAGCAGATATTTTGTTTCCCGCGCGCAGTTATTTAAAAAACTTAGGTGTTAAAAACTTAAGCCCAGCTGATTTGGTTGAAACACAAGAGCCTTTACTCCTCAATGGTTTAAAAAAATATCAGTTACGCGAGTTTATGTTGCAGCAAGGCCAAGCGGAACCTGACCTGGTAAAAGATATTTTACCAGTTGGCAAAACCCAGCATGCGACTTGGCAGCAAAGCCTGTTAGAGCAGGAAAGTTTACTCGAGCGTTTATATGAGTTTGCGCCGCAGCCCAGCACGACCACACGCCAAGTACTAAAAATTCAGCCGCATTTGCAGATCAGTATTCAAGTGCCCAAACACGATACTGATATTTGGGTCAATGTGATGGCAGCAAGTGCTCAGCCTAAACGCCGTGGTCGGGTATGGTTAGAATATTTGTTATGGCTCGCTTATCTTGATTTAGGCCAAGGCGGCACACATTTAAAACGTGTTGCAGTCTGTAGCAATAAAACGCTGGTTTGCCAAGGGGTAAGCTCTGAGCAAGCAAGAGTGTGGCTGAATGATTGGCTTGAGGCGTGGCATTATGCCAAGCAGCAACCACTCTTGTTGCCGGCAGAATTAATTTTAAAAGATGAAGTCAAAGTCGAATGGACGGATGTGTCCAATGGTTTTATGCAAGTCAAAGATTTAGACAAATTATTTAAAGAATGGCGCAAGTCAGATCACTTCGCTGGCTATCGCTATGACCATCAAGAATGGAATATTAAACACCGCGATTGGCAGTTTATTTTACGTGATTGTGATAGTAATCAATTATTAGAAGAAGCCTGTTTAAACTTCTCTTATCGGCTTTATCAACCCATCTTTTGGCATCAAGAGGTACAGGACTAAATATGAATAGTTTTTATCAGCCTGAAGCTTCTTTTGCCCCGATTGTCGATATGCAATTTAAAGGCCTACACTGGATTGAAGCCTCAGCAGGTACCGGCAAAACCTATACGCTGTCGAGTTTAATGGTACGGGTATTGTTACATGATTATCTTCCACATCAAGTGATTGCCACCACCTTTACCCGCGCTGCTGCTGCAGAACTTAAAACCCGTATTCGTAAACGCTTACAAGAGACTTTACATTTCTTACACGGTTATCAAGTGTTTAGCCCAAGTGAAGTGTTGGCGAAAGCGAGCCTTGAACAAGACGTGCTCTTTCAGAAAATCTTACAGGATTATTTTGATAAAATTGGCTATGCCTGTGAGCGTTTAAAGTTAGTGCTTGATCAACTCGATGAGCTGTTTATTGGTACGTTAGATAGTTTTAGTCAAAAGCTGCTGACAGAGTTTTCTTTTGAAAGTGGCAAGATTGAGCATGTCGCAATTAGTGATAACGCGAAGCTGTATACTCAGCAAATTATTCACGATGTATTACGTGAATGGATTCAGTTGCAACCCCAAGTCGTGATTGATTATCTCCTGTTAAATCAAAAGCTAAAATCGGTAGAAAGCTACGCTGCTGTCGTAGAAAGTAGTTTGAATTTTGCATCAGCCAAACTCCAAAACATTCAAGCGCCTCGCCTTGATGTAAAGCAATTTGAACATGCCATTGATGCGCTGCTTGAGCTTGATCTTGCTAGCATTGAGACCTTACGCGATTATTATGCACCCGATGGCAAGCAGCATAGTTTCATTGCTAAAAAATGGCGAGATAACTGTGCCATGCAAGTACTACTCACAGAAAAATTACCGCCATTTTTACAGGCTTTAAAGCTGCGCCGTGGTCAAGCACTCTTTGCACAATCCTTTGAAAGCACTTTAAAAGGCATGATTGATTTAGCCACTAAAAAGGTGATGAATAAATGTAGTGCGGAGGTCTTAGCAGGCTTTGAACAACATCCAACGATTATGGCTTTAGCGAAGTTCTGTGCACAGCTTAAAGATTTACACTTAAATTTAGATGCTTTAGATACTTATCTTAAATATCATTTAGCCAGTGAAGTGAAACGTCGCTTACCGCAGCTTTTACAACAAAAAGGCGAAACCACGTTTTCGCAGCAAATGCGTAGCTTAAGTGAGGCATTACAAGGTGAGCAGGGACAGCGCTTTGCTCAATATGTGCATAGTCGCTATCCGTTGATTTTGGTGGATGAATTTCAAGACACCAACCAAGATCAAGACAATATGCTCAAGCACATTTGGCGTAACCCCAAATGGTATAGCCAAGGCTGTATGATTATGGTGGGCGACCCTAAACAGGCGATTTACGGCTTTCGTGGCGGTGACATGCTTACCTATAGTAAGGCACGTCAAGATGTATTGGCGAAGCAAGGGCGTTTGTATAGTTTGAAATATAATCAGCGTTCGGTGCGCGAGTTGGTTGAAGTGGTCGATGCACTGTTTCAACAGCAAATGGATTTTGGTGAAGGGGTGATCTATAGCCCTGTAGAAGCTGGTGCACGTTCACATCCCATTTGCTATCAACATCAAATCGCCAATCCGAAACCACTACGTTTTATTACGTTGACTGATGCTGACCAAGAGTCAATCCAAGTGGCTTGGCAGATTCGTCAGCTACTGAATTTAAGCGCGCAACAGCAGCTACATTTTGGTGAGCTGGCCGAGCAAAAATTCTTACAACCTGATGATATTGCCGTCCTATCACGTAATCATGACGCTTTAGATAAAGTGCAATATGAATTAAATCGCTTAAATATTCGTGTCAATCGTGCTTCAAAACGCAGTGTCTTTGACAGCCTTATTGCGCAAGATGTAGGTGCGCTGTTAACTGCCATTTTACACCCCTTTGATGAAGCCAAAGTCAAACGTGCACTGCTCAGTCGTTTAATTGGCTTAACGTTGCAAGATTTAACCCAATTGCACAGCCAACCTGAAGGTTTGAGTCAATATATGAATGACTTTGAACATATTCGGGAGATGTGGCTCAATAAAGGGTTCTTAACCGCTTGGCAATACACCCTAAACGTATTTGGAGTGTGGCAAAACTTAGTCCGTTATCAGCATCGTGATAATGAGCGCAGTGTAGTCAACTTACGCCATTTAACCGAAAGCCTGACCCAATACAGTGAAAGCTATCAAGGCGCACAGACTTTATATGCGTGGTATTTAAAACAGATTCAAGCACCCGGGCAACGTGATTGGGAAATGGAGCGTAGTTTAAGCAATAGTGCTGGCGTACAGCTCATGACGATACATCAATCTAAAGGCTTGGAGTTTAAGATCGTATTTTTATTGGGTGCGAGTTCTGCAGGGCGTGAGATGAATAAAACCCTGAACTTCTCTACTCAAATGCTGCCCAATCCGGAGACAGGCCAAGCCGAGCCACAGCGGATCGTGGCGATTAATGATAAACATGGCTTAGATGATGAGGCTATTGCTCAGCACGACGCCCGCCTTGAAGCCGAGCAGCATCGTTTATGGTATGTCGCGCTCACCCGCGCCAGCCATCGTGTATATGCCATGCTCAGTGCTAAAGCCTTGGATAAACCTCATGGTTTACTGTTTTGGAAAAATGCTGCAAATGGCTTTAATCATCCCGGCTGTGTAGATGAGCCCTTGATTTTAGAATGTCCTGAGTTGATTGGTTCGCAGCAAAAGCTTGAGCAAGTGGCTTTAGATGCACTGCCATTGCCTATACAGCGTTTTTATCCGCGTAGTAAAACCAGTTTTAGTGCTTTATCGCAGCATTTAAGCCGTAAACAAGCCATGGATGCACTAGCAGCACAACGTGAACACAATGACAGTGCGGGTGATGATGTGCATGTTGAAGTTGCAAATCAAGTCATCCATCAACCCTTGTCTTGGATCAAACGCAATTTCCCTATGGGAACTTTGGCGGGTGATTTTCTACATGAAATTTTTGAGCATATTGATTTTCAAGACAATAGTGACTGGGGCTTAGAGCTACATCGTCGCTTTAAGAACACCTATCCTGTGCTATGGCAAGAATTACAGCAAAAATATGCCGCTGAATTTGGCGCGCCGCATGATGAGCAGTTATACGCCATGCTAGGTGAATGGTTAGCAGAAGTGTTAATCACACCGTTATTTGATGACTTTAGCTTAAGCCAACTTGAGCCTGAGCAGCATAGTGCTGAATTTCCGTTTTATCTGTCGCTAGCGGATCGCGTGTTTGGGGTACAGCGAATAAGTGAACTATTTCGTGAATACGGCATAGAGATGCTGGCCCTTAATCATGCCAATTCAGCGCGTTATTTAACAGGTTCAATTGACCTTGTATTTTATGATGGTCAGCGTTATCA
This sequence comes from Acinetobacter sp. CY05, assembly GCF_059515805.1. Taxonomy (NCBI): domain Bacteria; kingdom Pseudomonadati; phylum Pseudomonadota; class Gammaproteobacteria; order Moraxellales; family Moraxellaceae; genus Acinetobacter; species Acinetobacter sp. CY05. Next base: position 89,668 of record NZ_JCAKMW010000006.1, read on the forward strand.
CATTGCTGATTATAAAAGTAACTTTTTAGGCCAAGATCAAGCAGATTATGCCAACGCTAAAATTCAAGCCAATATGTCACAAGCCAGTTATTGGTTGCAAGCGGGTTTGTATTTGGTGGCCTTACATCGGCATTTAAGTGTGCAACTGCAAGATTATGATATGGCAACCCATTTAGGCGGAGCCAGTTATTTATATTTACGTGGTATGAATGGGCACAGTCAGCAGGGCATCCATTATTTTAAACCTGAAGATGAGTTTATTTTACGTTTAGATGCCTTATTAGGGCGTATGCAGGATAAAGCCTAATGCAACAGCAACAACTTGAAACACCGTGGCTCGCGGCATGGAGTCAATATCTCGGAGGTGATTTATCGGCTCAAGCGCAGAATCTGATGCAAGAGGTGTTAATGGCGATGCAACATGGCCACAGCTGTGTTACAGCCTTACCCAAACAGGTACAGACACTGGGTAACTTGGTAGCACCACCTGATCAGGTCGCACCATTTATTTATGATCAAGAATTATTGTATTTGTATCGTTATTGGCAGCTTGAGCAGCATTTAGCTCAGCATGTGCGACGCTTACAACAAGCACAAGTCAGCTGCTTTGCTGTGGATGCCTATAAAAACCTGTTTACAGACCCCCATCAAAATGCTGCTTTAGAGGCTGTTGCGCAGCAAGCATTGACGATGATTACTGGCGGGCCTGGAACCGGTAAAACCTATACCTTGGCCCGTATTATTGCTGCCCTCAATCAAGCCTTGCCCAATTTACGGATTGCTATGGCGGCACCGACCGGTAAGGCTGCCCAGCGTATGAAAGAGGCGCTACAAAAATCCTTTAATGATGACAATATTCGTAACTTAGTCACAGAAGATTTAAAAAATTTAAATCCCATTACCTTGCACCGTTTATTGGGTTTAGGTACGCAGCACCAAGCGCGTTATTCAGCCCAACAGCCATTACCTTTTGATGTGGTGGTGGTAGATGAAGCTTCGATGCTGGATTTAAATCTGGCGAGCCTATTATTTGCTGCTATTGGTGCGGGAACACGTTTGATTTTATTGGGGGATGCCAATCAGTTGGCTTCTGTAGATGTCGGCGCAGTGTTAGCAGACTTACAGCAAGTCAATGCTTTAGCGCCACATCGGGTGCATTTACATACCAGTCGACGTTTTAAGCAAGGTGCCCGTATTGGTGAAGTGGCAGGCTTTATTCAAAAGCAGCATCAGGCAGATCGTGTATTAACTGAATTTGAACAGTTGGTACCCAATGCGATATGGCAAGCAGTTGAACTCAAGGATGAAATGAATGACATTGTACAATTGCAATATTTACCTGAAAGTCTAACAGCAGAGCTTTATAGTCAATACTATGATCAATTGATGTTGGGTTTTTCAGGCTATGTAACTGCATTAAAAGATTATTTAGAGAGCCAAGAACCAGAAACACATGTGGCAAACGTATTAGCACGTTTTGATGACTATCGTATTTTAACCGCCATTCGACAAGGTCAATTGGGACTTTATCAAATTAATCAACAGATTGAAAAACGCATTTTGCAGCAATTAGCCTTACATACGACGAAACAAGGCGATTGGTACGTTGGACGACCAGTCATGATGACCTATAACGATTATCAACTGGGCTTATCGAACGGTGATATTGGCATCTGTTTGCAGCGTTTTCGTGATGGTGAATGGCAGTTTGATGTGTATTTCCCAAGTTTAGAAAAGTGGCTGCCTGCAGCACGCTTACCCAAAAATATTGAAACTGCTTTTGCTCTCACCATTCATAAGTCACAAGGTTCAGAGTTTAAACATACGGCTTTGGTGCTAGATCGCTATGCAGCTAATTTGTTGAGTCGTGAGTTGATTTATACGGCAATTACGCGAGCCAAGTCAGTAGTGAGCATTTTGGCAGATAAACATAGCCTCCAACAGGCGCTGCTTGTCATGACAACCCGGCAAAGTGGTTTGCAAAAAAAACTAGCTTAAAAGTGATTTTTTTTGACTATTTGGTCTAAAACCTCACTTTGTAAGCAATGGCTTACAAGGATTCGAGAAATTGACGCATAGAGCTTAACTTGAGTTTCTGCGAATATAGCTTTAACAAAAGCTCAACACGGAATGTTGAGAATAATCGCATAACGATAATCATAAGTCGAAATGACAGCGAACTTACAGGAAGGTAAGTCACAGAGGAAACTTACAGCCGCTAAGCCTTGTAGTTTTGGGAGAGACTACAAGGCTTTTATTTATCTGCGCTGTTCACGTAAGCCAAAGCGCACAGCATAAGCAGCCAAATTCGACTTGGTTTAACCTCACTTTGCTTTACAATTGTTGATATAAGGAAAGCAAAACTCACAAGGAATAAGTGGGTATTACAACAAAAATATATAAAAGCAAAAATAAGTGAAGAAATTACAGCGCAAAAAGCCCAAGTTCTGCTTGGGCTTTTTTATTTTGTTTATTGAATAGTGACTAAGATTATTAAGTTTTCCCATCAACTTAGCCTGATAAATCACATTTAAGCGAAAGCAATTTTGCAATCGTATGCAATATGGCTTAAAATAGTTGCCTTGCTGTAGTGATGCACGGCAGTCAATTTGCAGAAATTGATTAATATCGAATTTTTTTACAAAAGCATCTCGGAGAAATCGAATGGCTTTAACAAACGCAGATCGCGCAGAGATCATCGCTAAATTTGCTCGTGCTGAAAACGACACTGGTTCTCCAGAAGTTCAAGTAGCGCTTTTAACTGCTCAAATCAATGACTTACAAGGTCACTTCAAAGAGCACAAACACGATCACCATAGCCGTCGCGGTCTTATCCGTATGGTTAACCAACGTCGTAAGCTTCTTGACTACCTTAAAGGTAAAGATGCTACTCGTTACAGCGATTTGATTGCTGCTTTAGGTTTACGTCGTTAATTCGATTTAAACTTTGTTTTTGGATTATTGCATGCTAAGTGCCGTAGGACTAAAAACAAAAGTATATCTAACTTCGGTTAGATAATGGGGAAGGGGCGAATGTTCGCTCCTTCTTTGTGTTTAAAATCTAGTGAGGTCGGCTTCTAAGCTTTGTCATTTATGCTTTGGCTTAAAAAAGTACCGATGAATGCCAAACCTTAGGGGTCTCCACTAGAATAAAATCAGGAAAGAATAGAACATGTCGATGTTTAATATTATTCGTAAAGAATTCCAATTTGGTCAGCACCAAGTTGTGTTAGAAACAGGTCGTGTTGCACGTCAAGCAAACACTGTTGTGATTACTATGGGCGGTGTAACTGTACTGGTTGCAGTTGTAGCACAGCCTACAGCAAAAGCGGGTCAAGATTTCTTCCCTTTAACTGTTAACTATCAAGAAAAACAATATGCTGCGGGTCGTATCCCTGGTGGCTATGGTAAGCGTGAAGGCCGTGCTTCTGAGTCTGAAACTTTAATTTCACGTTTAATCGACCGTCCAATTCGTCCATTGTTCCCAGAAGGTTACTACAACGAAATCCAAGTAACGGCAACGGTTGTATCTTCTGACAAAACGATGGAAGCTGACATTGCAGCCATGTTGGGTACCTCTGCAGCACTTGCGATTGCAGGCACACCATTCCGTGGTCCAATTGGTGCGGCGCGTGTGGGTTTAATCAACGGCGAATACGTTTTAAACCCAAGCCATGAGCAATTAAAAGAATCTGACCTTGACCTTGTGGTTGCAGGTACAGAATCTGCAGTACTGATGGTTGAATCTGAAGCGAAAGAACTTTCAGAAGACCAGATGCTAGGCGCAGTACTGTTCGGTCATGACGAAATGCAAATCGCGATTCAAGCGATTAAAGAGTTTGCTGCAGCAGCTGGCGCGAAAGAATCTGATTGGGTTGCACCAAGCAAAAATGAAGATCTTCGTGCAAAATTAAAAGAAGCTTTTGAAGCGAAAATCTCTGAAGCTTATACCATTGCAGTGAAACAAGACCGTTACGCGGCACTTGATGCATTACACGCTGAAGCGCTTGCTCAATTCGTTCCTGAAAATGATGAAACAGGCATTGCAGACGAATTAAACGAATTATTTGAAGATCTTAAATACCGCACAGTACGTGACAACATCTTGTCTGGTAAACCACGTATTGATGGTCGTGACACTAAAACTGTACGTGCCCTTGATGTACAAGTCGGTGTATTAGACCGTGCGCACGGTTCTGCATTATTCACACGCGGTGAAACTCAAGCGTTGGTAACAACGACTTTAGGTAACACGCGTGATGCATTAATGGTTGATACTCTTGCAGGTACCAAAACTGATAACTTCATGCTTCACTACAACTTCCCTGCATACTCTGTAGGTGAAACTGGTCGTGAATCTGGTCCTAAACGTCGTGAAATCGGTCACGGTCGTTTGGCACGTCGTGGTGTGCAAGCGGTTCTTCCACCAGCTGATCGCTTCCCGTATGTGATCCGTATTGTATCTGACATTACAGAATCAAACGGTTCATCTTCAATGGCTTCTGTATGTGGTGCTTCATTATCTCTTATGGATGCAGGTGTTCCACTTAAGGCGCCAGTTGCGGGTATCGCAATGGGCTTAGTAAAAGAAGGCGAGCGTTTTGCAGTCTTGTCTGACATCTTAGGTGATGAAGATCACTTAGGCGACATGGACTTTAAAGTGGCTGGTTCTGCTAACGGTATTACTGCGCTACAAATGGACATCAAGATCGAAGGGATTACCGAAGAGATCATGGAAGTTGCATTAAACCAAGCATACGCTGGTCGTATCCATATCTTAAATGCAATGAACCAAGTGATTTCACGTGCGCGTCCTGAAATCTCTATGCATGCGCCTACATTCCAAGTGATCAACATCAACCCTGACAAGATCCGTGATGTGATTGGTAAAGGTGGTGCAACTATTCGTGCTATTACTGAAGAAACTAAAGCGGCGATTGATATCGAAGACAACGGTACAGTTCGCGTATTTGGTGAAACGAAATCTGCTGCAATGGCTGCAATCGCTAAGATTCAAGCACTGACTGCTGAAATTGAACCAGGTACAATCTACACAGGTAAAGTGATTCGTATTGTTGAATTTGGTGCGTTTGTGAATATCCTTCCGGGTACTGATGGTTTACTTCACATCTCACAAATCTCAAATGAGCGTATTGCAAACGTTGCAGACGTACTGACTGAAGGTCAAGAGATTAAAGTACAAGTGGCTGATGTCGACAACCGTGGTCGTATTAAATTGACTATGAAAGACATCGAACAAGCATAATTGTTGATGACTTGAAAAAGCCCGCATTCGCGGGCTTTTTTTATTGGCTTTGCGCCTGTAATAACATCAAATACATTTGATCTTTAAGTTTTAATTTCTGCCGTTTGAGCAGTTCTATGTCGTCACGAATTTGCTTGACTGGATCTTGTTCCAATAAATTCACCTCACGATCGAGTTGTTCATGCTGTTCGAACATTTTGGCAAAATGGGGATTTTCTTCGCGTAATTTGGGAATTAAATCCTTAAATTCCGGAAACATGAACTTGGTCTTTTTATTACATTCTTTGGTCTTCATAGCGTGTTAATGATCTCAACAAAGCGTCTATAGACATACAGCAGCTTAAAAGCTGCTGTGCGAAGGGGATGGAGCAATTTAACTATGCATAAAGTTGCAATGTTTAACCTGCTTACGTAATTGTTGCACTTCATCAATTAAGTCAAGCATCATGGCAACTGCAGAAAAACTGGCGTTAAAATCGCGTTGCAAACGGTAGGCTTGTTGGGCACGCACAACATCGGCAGCAAAAAACTGATGAATGCGTTCTTCAGGTCGGCGTGGCAGAATGTCGTATTCTAAGAGCTGTAATACCCACTCTGGGCTTTGCTCACACGCCTCAGCAAAGCTTTGTAAGTCAAAACTTAATGGCTCATCAACATGGTCTAGGGTTTCACGATAATGGATTGTGGTCATGGCCATCTCCTTATAATCGGGTGTAGCAGTATTACTTTGCTACAAAAAAACTCTATTAAGCATAAAAGATTGCGGTTGTGATTACACAATGAGTTCAGTCTTGAAAATGTGTATTTATTGTTGGCCAAGACTAAGGTGGCAATATGCTTAATCTGTCTATTATTTAGTCATTATTCTATGTTTTGCTAAATACGCCTAGAGGGTATTTGTGAGGCTTTGTTGCAAAGTGATAAACGGTTAAATATAAAAAAGGCAGCTAAGCGCTGCCTTTTTTGATGATAGCTTAACTTAAGTGTTCGCCAAATAAGCCTAAAGCCTCTTCTGCGCTAAAGGTATACACTGTGTTACAGAATTGACAGTTCATATCAATTGGGTTTTGATGTTCTAAAGTTTCACGTACACCGCTGACGCCCAATTGTTCTAGTGCAATCGCACAGCGCTCTTTCGAGCAAGTACAGCCAAATTTGAGTTGTTCAGCTTCAGGTAAGCGCACTTCTTCTTCGTTATATAAACGATATAAGATATCGGTTGCAGTTAAATCAGTCAGCTCTTCAGCTTTTAACGTGCTGGTCAACATAGTTAAACGTGGCCATAAATCTTCATCCACGCGTTGCTGTTCTTCTTCACTGTTACGTGGTAACAGTTGGATGAGTAGGCCACCAGCACGTTGTTCATTGCTGGCAAGGACAATACGCGTTGCAATTTGCGCAGATAAATCATAGTACTGCATTAAGCAGCCGGCTAAAGTGTCATGCTCAAGCGGCACAATACCTTGATAACGTTGACCCACATCTGGCTCAATATTAATAAATAATACGGGTTTGACTAAAGTCTTTAATACTGTGCTTGAGTCAATCGCTTGGTTAAAATGCGGGTCAGCTTCGTATTCGGCTAAGGCACGGACTTCACCTAAATGGTTACATTCAGCCATGGCCCATTTTAAAGTGCCTGATGCTTGAATTTGTAAGCTAATACGACCTTGAATTTTTAAGGTGCTGGCTAATAATGCTGTGGCGCTCAGCATTTCACCCAATAAAATTTTAATGGCAGGGGCATAGTCGCGCTGCGCTAAAATGGTGGTTAAGGCATGCTCAAGATGCACCACTTCGCCACGAACAGGGCTATCTTCAATAAAAAAACGTTGACGTAAATCAGACATAAAATTCTCCAAACCCTGTCTTAATGGTGGCTATATTGTAAATCACAAGTCATTTGCCTTCATCTGTTGTAATGCGGAGGCTGGTGTTAAATCATCCACTGTCGCTGCACTTCGTTGACTTTTGAGTTGTAGATCTTGTTGCATTAAATAATGCAATTCATCTAAGGCCGCTTCTTGGGTTTGATATAGTTTAATATCATCGTATTCAATGTGCTGTTGCTGACGTTGTAGTTTTTGGTCGTGAATACGAAACTGAGTAATATGCTCTTGGGCACGATCTTGAGGTACGCCTAAATATTGCAAGCTGTGTTGAGCTAAATCTAAGGCCGATAAATAGGTTTCACGCCAAATATGCTCGATACCTAAATCACGCAGCAAATGGGCATGATGCCGATCTCGGGCACGGACTAAAAGCTGAAGATCAGGATAATTGAGCTGTAAATAACGCACGATATTGATATTGTCTTCTACATCATCTACAGCAATAACAACAAGTTTTACATCGGCTAAAGGAAGTTGTTGTAAAGCTTGCTCATCGCTAGCATCCATTTTAATCAAGCAGCCGCCATAAGCACTTAAATCTTGCTGAGGATGGATATGGTTATCAATGGCGCTAAAGCCAATATGGTTTGCATGCGCCACGCGCGCCACCAATTGTCCAACGCGGCCAAAACCAATAATTAGCAGGTCTGCCAGCTCGTGAGAATAAGCAGCATTCTCTTGATGATGGAGTCGTGGTAATACATAACGCTGAATGAATTGCATGATCAATGGTGCACTGATAAAGGACAGTAGCAACAGCAGTAAATAAGGCTCAAGGATGTGCGCAGGAGCAAGTTGGCTGGCAAAGGCACTGTATAACAGAATAAAACCAAACTCACCGCTACTGATGAAAGCTGTACTGATTAAGCAACTCTCTGAGCACGGCACTTTAAAATAACGTGCTAAAGCGAAGTAAATGCTGGTTTTTATAAAAATGAGCAGCAATAAGCCTAGTGCTAAAAACAGTGGCTGCTCGAGTATAAGATGCAGGGGCAGGCTCATGCCCAACACAATAAAAAATGCCGCAAACACCAAACCTTTAAACGGAGCACTATACTGCGCAATGCGATGATGAAAGCGCGAGTCAGAAATTAAAAATCCAGCCAATAACGCCGCTAAAGTATCATGAATACCTAAAGCATCTAAGGCAATAAAGCTTAAACTTGCAGTCAGTACAGCACTGGCCAAAACTAGTTCATGGGTATGTGTTTGGTCTAAATAGTCAAAAATAGGTTGTAGCACATAGCGCTGTAATAAAACTAAACCACTCAGCGCAGCAACAATGCTCATGACATAGGCCAAGCTATGTTGGGGAGAGGCGAAGCCGGCTAAAATGGGCAGACAAGCAATCAACACCACTGCCCAGATACTCTGTACGATCCCAAAGTTAAATAGTTGCTGACCCAGCGATTGATGAAATTGCTTGGGTAACTTAATTTGTTGTTGTAACAGGCTAAAACTGACCAAGATTAAAGCTGAGCTTATGATAAAACTGACCAACAGCGATAAGTCCAAACACCATATGCCAATACTGCTGAGCAGCAATATACTTAGTCCTAGGGCATAACTGGGCAGTTGAATGTCTAGTGCTTTAAGCTGCATCAAACGTGGTACTTGCAACTGCATACCGATTAAAAACAACAACAGCAATAAACCAAGATGTTGTAATTGTTTAAGCTCCACACTTAAAGGGATGACATCCAGTAAGTAAGGGCCAAGGGCAATACCTGTACCAACATAGCCGATAAGTGTGGGTAAGCCTAGCCGTTTGGTGAATGGCACCAAAACTAAGGCAAACGCCAAAATAATCGTCAATTGAATCAGTAAAGACATGCGCCTTCCTTTGCATTTTAAAGCATAGAGTGTACTGAATTAACTCAGTTCTTGTGGGTCAATATCTAGACTAAGTTTCATATGTGATGGCTTTTGTTGCAATAGATTTGGCCACCATACGCCCAACTGTAAGTGCAATTGGCTACGCTCTGTGGCTAAAAGCACCATATGCGCATGAAAACGTCCAGCTTTGCGTTCCATTGGCGCGGGAATCGGGCCCCAAATTGTGATCTGATGATCTGACATATCACGTAAAAATTGTGCATGTTGAGTCAGTATATCTAGATTTTGATCTTGATTACGGGATTCGCAGCGCACTAAAGCGGCATAACGAAATGGCGGTAATTGCGCAATTTCACGCTCCGCCAAAGTTTGCTTGGCAAAAGCGCGATAATCATTGTTGACCAAGGTACTCAGCAGTGGATGATCAGGTCGTAGGGTTTGTAAATAGACATCACCTTTACGCTCACCGCGGCCAGCACGCCCCGCTACTTGAATAATAAGCTGTGCTGTACGTTCGGGCGCGCGAAAATCCACGCTAAGTAAGCCTGAATCAATATCTAAAATGGCAACCAAAGTTACATATGGAAAATGATGACCTTTGGCGAGCATTTGCGTCCCCAATAAAATCAGCGGCTCGCTGCTATGAATCTTGTCATAAATTTTTTGCCAACTGCCGACCCGACTCGTCGAGTCCCGATCGACGCGTAACACAGGATAATCGGGGAATAAATCTGCGAGCTGTTCTTCGACTTTGCCTGTGCCTAAACCAATCGGTTTGAGGTCTTGATGATTACAGCTTGGACAAGTATCGGGTTTACGTTGAATCGTGCCGCAGTGGTGACAATGTAAATGTACATAAGGCTGATGATGCACGGTAAAGTTGGCATCGCAATTGGGGCATTTGGCTTGCCATGCACAGCTATCACAAAGTAAAACCGGTGCATAACCCCGTCGGTTTAAAAACACCAACACTTGTTCTTTTTTTTCTAAGCGCTTTTTAATTTCGCCAATTAAGCTTTGGCTAATGCCATGCACTTTGGGTTCAACTTTTAAATCTAAGACATGAATTTTCGGCATTAGCGCCGTGCCTGCACGCTGATTGAGTTGCAACGCGGTCATTTTACCTTGTTGCACCAAAGCATAGCTATCAATACTTGGCGTGGCTGAACCTAAAACAATTGGGCATTGTTGTAAATGCGCCCGATACAGCGCCACATCCCGCGCATGATAACGGAAGCTTTCTTGTTGTTTAAACGATAAATCATGTTCTTCGTCTAAAATGATCAGGCCTAAATGGGCCATAGGGGCAAAAATGGCTGAACGTGTGCCTAAAATAATCGAAGCTTTACCCGTTTGTGCATGTTGCCACGCTTGTAAACGTTTGGAGTCATTTAAGCCTGAATGCATTAAGACAATATTGCAGTGGAAACGCGATTGAAAACGGCTAATGGTTTGCGGGGTCAGCCCAATTTCAGGCACCAACACCAAAACTTGTTTGCCTTGTTTTAAGACCTCTTGCATGACTTGCAAATAGACTTCGGTTTTACCACTGCCGGTTAAACCATCGAGCAAGAAAGCTTGGTATTTGTTTTTGGCTTTTAAAATACTTTGAATTGCGGCTTTTTGCTCATCATTGGCAGTTAGTGGCATTTGTGCCAAGGTCATTGGCATGGGGCTAAAATCTTGCGGTTCTAGCACACAATCTACAATGCCTTTTTTTTCTAAAGCTTTTAAGGTGGCTGTTTCAATACCCGCTAAATTTAAAATATTTTCTGCGGTCCCCGTCGGATGTAATTTTAAAACTTTATAGGCTTCGCGCTGTTTTTCCGAACGTTTTAGTTTATCTTCGGCAATCACATCCAATACTCGCCACATACGCGCCAACAAATTATAGGGTTTACCTTGGCGTAACAGAGTGGGTAGTGCGCTATGTAATACTTCGCCGAGTGGAAATTGATAATATTTAGCAGCCCAATACAGTAGTTTTAAAGTAGTTTCATCAAAAATAGCGTCGTCATCTAATAATTCGGTAATACTTTTTAGTTTAATATTGGGGTCTAAGGGCGCATCAAGTGCGAGTTTTTCAGTAATGATGCCCACTAAGTTTTGTCGACCAAATGACACCGCCACCCTTGCGCCCACTTTCGCTTGCTGATATTGGCTTTCAGACAGCATATAATCAAAGCAATCGTAAAGGTGTACCGGTACGGCAACACGGACACGATAGTGAAGATGGGACATAGCACGCTCAACTTTAGCAAGTAAACTCAACTGAGTGTGTGACAAGTAGTTATGTTAGAGTGACACACAATTTTATAGCCCTCACTATGAATGATTTTGCGCTTTCGACGCAACTGAAGTTCGGGGATTTTTTGGAAAAATTAGAGCATTGACATGCCTGCATATCAATTTACTGCACTCGATGCGGCAGGGAAACAGCAAAAAGGTGTACTTGAAGCGGATTCAGCACGGCAAATTCGTCAGCAATTGCGTGATCAACATTTACTACCAATCCACGTTGAACCTGTAGAACAAAAGCAAGATGCTGCACGTGCAACGTGGTGGCAAAAAAAGGTCAGTGCCTACGATTTAGCCTTGATGACACGCCAGCTTTCGGTATTGATTGCCGCAGCAATTCCCTTAGAAGAAGCGCTACGCGCGGTGAGTAAACAGTCTGAAAAAGCCCATGTACGCAACTTACTGATTTCCGTTCGTTCTAAAGTTCTAGAAGGTTACTCACTGGCCAAGGCCTTAGATCAGTCTGGACGTTTTCCTGAATTGTATATCGCGACGATTGCTGCAGGTGAGCGTTCTGGACATTTGGATCTTATCTTAGAGCAATTGGCGGATTACACCGAAAATCGTTTTGCTATGCAAAAAAAGATTCAAGGTGCAATGATTTATCCCATTATCTTAATGCTCATGTCTTTTTCGATTGTTATGGGGTTAATGACTTATGTGGTTCCTGATATTGTCAAAACCTTTGATCAAAATCCTGAAGCATTGCCCTGGATTACGGTGGCTTTAATGTATGCCAGTGATGTGATTCGTATGGCATGGCCAGCAATGTTGCTGATGAGTGGAGTAGGACTGGTACTGTGGCTACGCTTTTTAAAAACCAATGCTGGGCATTATGCCTTTGATCGCGTAGTCCTGAAGCTGCCTTTGTTGGGTAAATTATCACGCGGGATTAATGCGGCACGTTTTGCCAGTACCTTATCTATTTTGACCCAGTCGGGTGTACCTTTAGTGGATGCCTTAAAAATTGCCGCAGCAGTGAGCAATAATTGGGTGATTCGTGATGCTGTTAATTTAGCTGCAGAAAAAGTCACCGAAGGTGGCAACCTAGGTACGCAACTAGAGCGCAGTGGCTATTTCCCACCCATGATGGTACAAATGATCAAAAGTGGTGAAAGTTCTGGTGAGCTAGACCGTATGTTAGAACGCTCTTCAACCATGCAAGACCGTGAAGTGACCAGTTTGATTAGTACTTTATTGGCGCTACTTGAACCTTTAATGTTGGTACTCATGGCCAGTATTGTGTTAGTGATTGTGATTGCGGTGATGCTACCGATCGTCAATATGAATAATATGATTTAACAAAAACGTGTATGAACGAGATGAACATGAATACAGCAAAACAAGCGCTGCCACGTTTTAAACGTGCTGCGGGTTTTACCTTAATTGAAGTCATGGTGGTGATTGTGATTTTAGGGGTGTTAGCAGCGCTGATTGTCCCAAATATGATGGGGCGTGGTGAAAAGGCCAAAGTTGATACCACAGTGATTACCTTAAAAGGGGTCGCAGGTGCTTTGGACCAATATAAATTAGACAACAGTCGCTATCCAAGTATGCAAGATGGTGGTTTAGAAGCCCTAGTCACGCAACCTGAATCAGCGAAAAACTGGATGCCAGGTGGTTATATCAAAGGTGGTTATCCAAAAGACAGTTGGGATAATGACTTACAATATATCGCACCAGGCAGCGATGGTCGTGCCTTTGATTTATATTCATTTGGTGCAGATGGCAAAGAAGGTGGTGAGGGTACAGACGCCGATATTTTCTACCAACCTTAATTAAGAATCATTCTAGATTTTTAAGTGATGGAATATATCACTTCAGTTAATCGGGTCTTTCTATTTATACTGAAGTGATAATACATCTTAATTAGAAATATTATATTAAGTTATTGATTTATATTTATTAAAATAATAATCGCGTGATGCGATTTATAATAAGAATTATTCCCATATTTATTGATTACAATAATTGAAAAATATGCAGATTAATGGGGTTTTTATTTAAAAAATAAAATCGCATAATGTCCTCAAGGCAACATTTTTGACTAAGGAGGATGGAATGAAAGCATTAATTTTGTCGGATGAAATCAACCAATTCCATTGGTCAATGTTAAAGTCGGTACTACTAGTATTAAGCTTATTACCGATGAGCCAATTATTTTTAAATTTATGGCAAAGCACTGAAGGCAGCAGCCAAATTATGCTGGGATTTTTTGCGATTAGCTTATTTAGCGCTTTAACCTTATTAAGTTTTTGTTTTGCGCTACAGGCTACAGTGACCAAGCTTGAGCACGCTGAAGTGAGCCGCTTTGAACAAGCTGTGGTGCAGTTATATCGTTATGTACCTATGTTGTCTTTGGCAACGATGTTGTCCTATTTAGCGTTACAAGCATAAAAAAAACCGAGGCCTAGACCTCGGTTTTGAGTATTTAGCGTCGTGATTTAAACGACACATCGACTGTTTTGGGGCGGAATATCCAACCTAAAATCAGCAATAACAATGACAAGATTAAAATAGGCCAATCACTTAAACGGTTATATAAGGTTTGACCTTGTATGGCAGGTAATTCACCACGTAACACAGTACGTTGATCCATTGCGGCTTGCTTAACAATCTGACCTTCATGGTTAATGATGGCTGTGACCCCTGTATTGGTCGCGCGAATAAACCAACGCCCATTTTCTTTGGCACGCATTTGCACCATTTGCAAATGTTGCAGCGGGCCCGCAGTGCCTGTAAACCAAGCATCATTAGACACAGTCACCAAGAAATCACTTTGGCTCGCGTTACGACGGGTTAAATTTGGATAAGCCACTTCGTAGCAAATTGCCGCACCCAAGTTTTGCTGCTTAATTTTAAGTGGCACTTGATCACTGGCACCACGGCTAAAGCCACTCATAGATGGGTCGTTTTGCAAGGCAGGAAGGACCCAACTGAGTAAACCAGACAATGGAATATATTCACCAAAAGGCACTAAACGTTGTTTTTTATATAAGCCTTCTGCTTCTGCACCTGAAGCCATAATACTGTTATAAAACATGGGCTGTGCTTGGCGTTTTGATTCAGCTAAATCCCAATACGGAATACCTGTGACCCAAGCTGTGCCGGTATTTTTGGCTTGCTGCTGCATAAGCTCTAAAAAGGGCTGGATATCGGTTTGGAACATTGGAATCGAAGATTCTGGCCAAACAATCAGATCACGTCCCCATTCTGTGCGGCTTAAATCGGCATAAATACTCAAAGTTTTGCCTTGGTATTCGGTGAGCCATTTTAAGTCTTGCGGAATATTGCCTTGAACTAATGAGACAGAAAGCGGTTTTGTGGCTTTTTGCTCAACAAATTCAATTTGGCTGGCAGCCCAAGCACCCAATAATAAAATGGCTGATGGAATCACCCAAATCAAGCGTTTACGACATAGCTCGACCAAAGCACAGGCTAAAACAATCACCACAAAAGACACACCAAACACACCAAACAGCGGTGCATAGCCATCTAAGAAATAACCGGTAAAGGCATAACCGGCAAACAGCCACGGAAAACCAGTGAAGACCCAAGTTTTCGCCCATTCAAACAGCACCCAAAGTGGCGCAAAGGTTAATGGGGTTTCTGGGAAGAAACGACGGTAGCTCCAAGCTTGAAAAGCACTAAATAAGCCCATGACGATCGCCATAATGGCAATCATTAAAATGGCCAGTGGTGCGGCAGTATCACCATAGACATGGATTGAGGTGTAGAGCCAAAAAGCACCTACAAACCATAAGCCAATCCCGTAGCTTAAACCAATAGCAAAGGCATGTTTGGCAGAGCGTTTATGTAAGGCCGCATACAATAAAGCCGGTGACAGCAGTGCAATATACCACTGCTCAAAGGGTGCTAATGCAAGGCTAAAAATGGCACCAGCAAATAGCGCCAGTAATAATGGATAAATCAGCGGCAATGCTTTTTTCTGCTCTACATCACGCGCTAATTTTGTAAAATAAGCTCTCATTGACGCACAGCCTGAATTAACTGAATGCTACGTGCATCGGCTTGTAAAATGGTAAATTGCCAATCATCAATTTGGATGGTTTGACCCTGTAAATCGCTCACCAAACCAATTTCTTGCAGTAATAAGCCGCCCATGGTTTCCACTTCATCATCTGGGAATTGGGTATCGAGCATATTGTTAAAATACTCAATTGGGGTTAAGGCTTGTACTAACCATGTATTAGCAGTTTTGGGATCTTGATCTGGCACAATATATTCTGATTCTGGATCAGCTTTATCGTGTTCATCTTCAATCTCACCGACAATTTCTTCTAAAATATCTTCTAAAGTCACCAAACCTGAAGTACTGCCATATTCGTCAATTACAATAGCAATATGGGTTTGGGTGTTTTTAAGCATACGTAACACTTGGTCAGAACGTGCGCTTTCTGGCACAAACAATGGCTGACGCATTAAGGCATGCACATTAATGTTTGGATTTGGGTGGATCAAAAACGGCAATAAATCTTTGGCCAATAAAATCCCGACCACATTGTCTGGTTGATCAACAGAAAACACAGGAAAACGTGAATGCGCTGATTCAACCAAAACTGGCAAAATATCGATGAGCTGATCATCTTCTTGTAGGCTGACAATCGCAGGGCGCTGGGTCATGACTTCGCGAATTTTAGTCGCAGGTAAGTCAAGAACACCTTCTAGCATTGCAACTGTGTCGGGCTCTAAAAAACGACGTGAATCTTGTACTAATTTTAGCAATTCATCGCGGGTTTCTGGTGCGGTACCTAACCATTTACGTAAACCGCGCATACCCCACGATGGGCCTGATTCCTCGTGCATGATCTTTCCTAAAGACTCTTAATATCAAAAAAACATAATTTTAATCATACCGAAGAAAATACGCTTGTCTATGTATAAACATGCCTGAAGCGCGGCAGAATTTAACTTTGTCTGAGATATGTTAAAATAATTCAGGTTTTTTATTCTGAGCGTCAGCATGGCCGATCTTGTTCCCAGTATTCAACTTAATACCCGCGGTTTACGTTGCCCTGAACCAGTGATGATGTTGCATCAAGCGATTCGTAAATCTAAATCAGGTGATGTAGTGGAAGTATTTGCCACGGATAACTCAACCTCTTGGGATATTCCAAAGTTTTGTATGCACTTAGGTCATGAGCTGTTATTACAAGAAGAGCGCTTAGATGAAAATGGCAATAAAGAATTTCATTATTTAGTGCAAAAAGGCTAATTGGCTGTGTAGTCACAAACAAAAAAATCCCTGCACTTGGCAGGGATTTTTTTATGTATGTGCAGAGTAGAATTCTACTCAATGCGAATTACATATTTGGGTATGAGAAGCAATGCTTCGCAAGGTTACCCTAACATTACATGTTAGGGTATGAGCTCGCGTAAGAACTAGCCGAATTACATATTCGGATAGTTTGGACCACCGCCACCCTCAGGTGTTACCCAAGTAATGTTTTGTGATGGGTCTTTAATATCACAAGTCTTACAATGTACACAGTTGGCCGCGTTAATTTGGAAACGCTTAGAACCGTCTTCATTGTCCATGATTTCATAAACGCCAGCAGGGCAATAGCGCTGTGCAGGTTCATCCCATTTTGGTAAGTTTACATTGACAGGAATCGAGGCATCGGTCAGTTTTAAATGCGCCGGTTGATTCTCTTCGTGCACCGTATTCGATACAAACACTGACGATAAACGGTCAAAAGTCAGCTTACCATCTGGTTTTGGATAGTTCGGTTTAAAGTTCACCGCATCGACAGTTTTCAGTGCGCTAAAGTCAGGCACTAAGTCATGTAAAGTAAATGGTACTTTAAATACGTTTTGATCGATGAAGTTAAATGCACCACCGCCAAAGGTACCAAATTTATGCATCGCAGGGCCAAAGTTACGCGCACTGTGCAACTCTTCTTTCAGCCAACTGTTGTTAAATTTGTCGGTATATGCCGTTACTTCTTTAATAAAGAAATCTTCGCCTTCAGTGACACGGGCAATGGCTAAATCACCGCCTTTTTCTACACCAGCAGCAATCGCTTCAAAGACGGCTTCACCACACAGCATGCCTGATTTCATGGCGGTGTGTGAGCCTTTAATTTTGGCAAAGTTTAAGAAACCTGCGTCATCACCAATTAAACAACCACCTGGGAAGGTGAACTTCGGTAGTGAGTTTAGACCACCTTTGACTACAGCACGCGCGCCATAAGAAATACGCTTACCACCTTCTAGGAATTGCTTAATCAGCGGATGGGTTTTCCAGCGCTGCATTTCCATAAATGGATACATGTGTGGGTTTTGGTAAGAAAGATCGACAATCATACCCAAGGTCACTTGGTTGTTTTCTGCATGGTATAACCACCAACCGCCTGAAGAGCCAGTTTCAGTTAAAGGCCAACCTGCACCGTGCATTACAGTACCGGCTTTATGTTTGGCAGGATCAATTTCCCACAGCTCTTTAATCCCAATACCGTAATGCTGCGGATCGGCATCTTTGTCTAAATTAAATTGCGAAATTAAACGCTTACCTAAATGACCACGGCAACCTTCAGCAAATAGAGTGTATTTGGCATGTAATTCGTAACCTGGCATAAAGTTATGCGTTGGTTCGCCATCTTTACCAATGCCCATGTCGCTGGTTTGAATACCTTTTACCGTGCCATCTGCATGGTACAAGATTTCAGAGGCAGCAAAGCCTGGGAATACCGATACTTCTAACTCTTCAGCTTTGGTATTTAACCAACGCACCACATTACCGAGTGAAATGACATAGTTGCCATCATTGTGCATGGTTTTTGGCACCATCCAATGTGGCATTTCTTGTGATTTTTCATCAGAGAGTAAGAAATACGTTTTATCTTCTGTTACTGGAACATTGAGCGGTGCGCCTTGTTCTTTCCAGTCTGGGAACAGTTCATTCATGGCGCGTGGTTCTAACACTGCGCCTGATAAAATATGTGCACCGACTTCGGAGCCCTTTTCCACGACACAAACGGACAAATCGTTTAGGTTATTTTCAATTGCAAGTTGACGAATTTTAATCGCAGCAGAAAGGCCAGCAGGACCTGCACCAACGATGACTACGTCAAACTCCATCGATTCACGTTCGATGTGTTCCATGTAGGACTCCTCATATAATTGACGGGTGGCAACCGATGATTTCCTTAATCGGCGCTGCCATGAGTGTGCTTAATACTTCGGCATGATGATGATCATACCTTGATTGTGGGTTAGTATAGTTTTAAACCGAGTTCTAGCCAATTGGCTGAATCCTATTATTTTTACGTCAGACAGGTATTTAACTATGGAAAATCAAAATAATTCCAATCATCCGACGCAAAATCCAGTCAACTCTGATAATAAAAACTTAAATTCAATAGCACAATACGCAAAAAGTGCACAGGTGGGTCACAAAAAGTCAATTCCCCCTGTAGACACTTGGCAACCAAAACGTTGTGGATCAATGGATTTGACTGTAAAAGCCAATGGTGAATGGTGGCACGAAGGTCAATTAATTAAACGTAAGGCCTTAACGGACCTGTTTGCCAGTGTGCTTTGGAAAGAACAGGGTAAGTTTTATTTAAAGACCCCAGTCGAGCAGATTGAAATTCAGGTTGAAGATGAACCCTTGTTTATTCAGTCGGCTTGCCAAGTGGACATACAGGGCAAACGCTATATTCAACTCATCAGCGACCATGAAGATGAAATTATTGTTGATTCAGAGCATGCCATTTTTATGCGCGATTACCAAGGTGAGATGCGTCCTTATGTGCATGTACGTTTTGGCATTAATGCCTTAATTGGTCGTGCGGCATTTTTCCATTTAATTGAAATGGGCGAGCTGAGTGAAAACGAAGAGGGCGCTACAATTTTACAGCTACAAAGTGGTGATTTACGCTTGCAATTACAAAGTTGAGGTTTAAGCTTGTCAGATTATTTCTCGCATTTTACTGGCTATGAGCACGCGTTATCCTCTACCTCCTTTAACTCATCCCATGCCTAAAGCATCTAATGATGCACCGATTGGGATTTTTGATTCAGGAATTGGCGGATTATCGGTCGCACAAGAGATCGCACGCTATTTACCCAGCGAACGCATTGTCTATTTCGCCGATACAGCCCATGTGCCTTATGGACCACGCTCTGACCAAGAAATTCGCGAGCTGACCGCGCATGCCATTGAATGGTTATATCGTCAGGGCTGTAAGGTCGCTGTGGTGGCCTGTAATACTGCGTCTGCCTTTAGTTTGGATTATTTACGTGAGCATTATGGCGAAAATTTTCCAATTATTGGCTTAGTGCCTGCACTTAAACCTGCGGTTTTACAGACAAAAACTAAAAAAGTGGCTGTGCTAGCTACCCCTGCTACCTTTCGTGGCAAACTTATTAAAGAGGTCATTGCCCGTTTTGCAGACCCTGCTCAGGTCGAGGTATTACCGGTCACTTGTTTAGATTTAGTGCCTTTTGTTGAAGCAGGGCAGCAAATGAGTGCAGCATGTTTAGAAACTTTGCAAGCCTTGTTAACCCCAGTGGTGGATCAGGGCGCGGATCATTTGGTTTTGGGGTGTACCCATTATCCATTTTTAAAACCAGCAATTGAGCAGCTTTTTGCACGGCGATTGAGCTTAGTTGATTCAGGTTTAGCTGTAGCACGACAAACTGCGCGAATTTTGATTAAAAATAGCTTATTAGCTGCGCCGCAGCAGACGACACCACGACTATGCTGTTATGTTAGTGGTCGTAATGCCAAACAATTGCAGCCAATTTTACAACACTTAATCACACCAGATATTAGCTGGACGATGGCTAACTTGCCTTAGTCAAGCAGCATAAAAATAACTACAGGCATGACACGGGGAGCAGGCATGCAAGACAAGCGTTATCAAGTCTTTATCGCAACTTCAGGGCCAGATATGCGCCCTGAACGGATGAGTTTGAGCCAAATTTTAATTGGGATGGGCTTTTTCTCGTGGGGACTTGAACAGCGTACACCATTGAGTACTGCCTTTGCACGTCGTCAAATCGATGAAAGTGATTATGTGGTGCTGTTGCTGGGTAGCCAATATGGTGAGCTGTCGGTGTCTGGGGTGAGTTACTTGCATCTAGAATATTTGTATGCCAAAAGCAAACATAAACCAATTGTGGTGGTGATGTATGAAGCGCCAGACAGCCGTGCCCCAGAACTACGTGAAAGTAAAGCCGATCTGCTTGAAAAATTTAGTAGCTTCCGTCAGCAACTGACCAATGAAAATGAGCATGTTTTTAGCTATCGCACACTACGCGATTTAGAGCTGGTGGTGCGTCAACAAATGCCACAAATGCTAGAGCGTTATCCTGCTATTGGCTGGGTACGTCCTGAAAGTACACAAAAATTACTGGATGAAATTGAAAAGCTCAAGCATCAACTCACCAAACTTGAAGTGGATCAAGGGCGCCGTGATGCAGATCCTGTGATGAATATACAAAAAGTGGCCATGCACGATGACTTCGAATTTGAATACCGTATTCATGCTTATCAAGATGGCAACTTTAAAGAATTAAAACTGCTGCGCAAAATGACATGGGCACAACTGCTCTTGGTCTTAGGTGAAACTTTTACACGTACGATGCCAGAAGAATATTTTAGTAAACGTTTAAATGATTATCTTAATGACACCGCGATGGATGAGGCGAGAATGCAAATGCCGCGAGTACATGCTGTGGCGCGAGCGCAAATTCACATTCGGGCTTTACATCATATTAAATCGCAAATGCGTCAGAATGAATGGATCAGCCCACATGGGCGCGATGAAAGACAACGTTTATTGTGGAAAATTACGCCTAAGGCACAAAAGCTTATCGAGAGTCGTATATTAGATAATCATCGTGTTTCTCAATTAAAATCCTCGAATTAATCCATATAGCACAGGCTCAAAAAACTGTTAAAGTAGGCTCACATTCATAAGGGTGCCCATGTCATGACGTCTGTACAAAAGCCAAAAGTGAGCATTATTGTTGCCAATTTAGGTACGCCAGATGCGCCGACCATTGCTGCGGTTAGGCGATTTTTAGCACAGTTTTTATCAGACCAACGTGTCATCGAGATTCCCAAACCCCTATGGCAAATAATTTTACGCCTGTTTATTTTACCGTTTCGTCCTAAACGCGTCGCTGAGGCTTATGCAAGTGTGTGGAAGCAAGACTCGCCCATGCGTGAAATTTTATTCAAGCAAGTCGAACAACTCAAACAACAACTGCCTGCTCAATTCCCTGAATTTGAGCTGAATATTGTGCCTGCCATGACCTATGGCAACCCAGGAATTACGCAGTTATTAGCGCAGTTGAGCCAAAACCCACAAGATCATGTGATCTTACTGCCGTTATTTCCGCAGTATTCAGCCACATCGACTGCACCATTGTATGATGCTTTAGCCAAATGGATGTTAAAGCAGCGCAATTTGCCGGGCATTAGTATTGTGCGCGATTATTATCAGCATCCTTTGTATATCCAAGCTTTGGCGCAAAGCGTACAAGAATTTAGAGCCCGCCATGGCAGTGCAGATAAGCTATTAATGTCATTTCATGGTATTCCACAGCCTTATGCGGATAAAGGTGACCCCTATGCCGACCGCTGTCGTATCACGGCGCAATTGGTGGCCAAACAGCTAGGTTTAGCTGATGATGAATGGGCGATCAGCTTTCAATCACGCTTTGGAAAGCAAGAATGGGTTAAACCTTATACCGATGCTTTACTACAAGATTGGGCAGCCCAAGGGGTCAAGTCGGTACAGATTATGAGTCCGGCATTTTCGGCAGACTGTTTAGAAACTTTAGAAGAGCTGGCCATTGAAAATGCAGAAAATTTTAAAGCGGCAGGTGGCCAAAGCTATGCCTATATTCCAGCTCTGAATACGCGTCATGATCATTTACAATTGCTAAGCCAATTGCTTCAAGCTAATCTTGAGGCCTTACGCCAGACACTGGCCATTTCGTCTTGAGGATTGCCCATGTTGCAAGTTCAAATTGTGCCGGTGACGGCATTTGCCCAAAATTGTTCGATCGTTTGGGATAAAGACAGTAAAGATGCCATTTTAATTGATGCAGGTGGCGAGCCAGAAAAGCTGCAAGCTGTGGTTGAAGAATTAGGTTTAAAGGTTAAAGCCTTATGGTTAACCCATGGCCATTTAGATCATGCTGGAGCGGTCGGTAAACTCAAAGCCTTATGGCAAGTCCCTGTCATTGGACCACATAAAGAAGATGCGTTTTGGCTAGATCAAATCCAAGAAGTGTCAGCGCGTTATGGTTTTCCAATCCCTGAAAAAGTAATAGTTGATCAGTGGCTTGAAGGCGGTGAAGTACTCACTTTAGGTGAAGAAAAGTTTGAAGTGCGTTTTGCACCCGGACATACCCCAGGGCATGTGATGTTCTATAACCAAAACTACGGTTTACTTTGGACAGGGGATGTTTTGTTTAAAGGTTCCATTGGACGTACCGATTTTCCACGGGGCAATCATCAACAGTTGTTAGATTCAATTGAGCGTGAATGTTTTAGCTTACCCGATGAAACACAATTTATTTCAGGGCATGGCCCGCTTTCAACCATTGGTTATGAAAAACAACATAATCCATTTGTAGCCAGCAAAGCAGGTTAAGTCAAAAGGCCAGTTGCACTGGCCTTTTTTAATTGTTGATTAACGGAATGGATGGCGAGTAATTTTCTTAATCTCTGTAAATACAAGCAATGCTGCACATTCGATTAAAGCTCCTATTACTAGACATAGCATATCACTGGCATATAGGCCAATGCCTAGGAAAAAAATCCCAAGCCCTATCAAGGCGACCAGTAAAAATTTTAACCCCCATGCTGTCATTTTATTTCCCCTCAATTATTATAAAAATTAAATTTTAAGAGGACATTGTCGACTAAATAAGCTGCATTTTCTAGCACTAATTATAATATCAATCTCATTTTTTACGCTATTTAGTGTTGGTTTTCGTCGGGGTCGCCTTGGGCTTGTGGGGCATCTTGAGTAGGTAAACGGTATTCATCATTGGCCCAAGCACCTAAATCAATCATTTTGCAGCGTTCAGAACAAAAAGGACGAAAGTCATTGCCTTGCCATGTGGTGGTTGTGCCGCAGCGTGGGCATTGCAGTGTGGTGGGCATAAGTTTCTCCGAGAAATAAGCAATAGATTAGGCAAATACGAGCACACTTGATAGACTTGTGCGGATTTTTCTAAGTTTGATCTGATTATGCCAATTCGTCAATTTCAAGCCCAACGTATGCGTGCACCACGTGACTTTCAAGCGATAAGCAATCACCCAATTTGTGTGGAAATTGGTGCAGGTAAAGGTAAACATGCTTTATTGTTTAGTGCCAGCCATCCACAGGAACAATTGATTGCCATTGAACGCACGCGCGAGAAATTCTTGGCCATGCAAAAGCAGCATCAACTTGAAGGTCAGCAGAATTTAACACCTGTACATGCCGATGCATTGCCTTGGGTGGTACATGCGTTATTTCCGCAGCAAGTGAAGCAATTCTTTATTTTATATCCAAATCCAGAACCGCATAACCCAGCACAGCGCTGGCTAAATATGCCGTTTTTTGAATTTTTATTGTCGCGTTTGCAGCCCGGTGGTCAGATTACTTTAGCCAGTAATATTCCAGAATATATCCAAGAAGCGCAGCAGCAATTGATTGAGGTGTGGCAACTGCCTTTTGTCAAAGAAAAAATTGCTGCTACATCGGCTCGTACCCATTTTGAAGTCAAATATTTACAGCGTGGGGAATTGTGTCAGCAGTTAATCATCACTAAGCCTGCGGATTACCGCACTCGTTTTGATGACTTTGCACCCTTACAAGGGCAAAACATGGTGACTGATTAAGCCATGAAACGCATTGCAATTATTGGTGCAGGCCCAGCAGGTTTAATGGCCGCAGAAGTCCTGAGCCAGTATGACTATCAGGTACAGGTCTTTGAGCAAAAGCCATCTGCCGCACGTAAATTTTTAATGGCAGGTAAAACAGGTCTTAATATTTCCCATGCTGAAGCGTTACCACAATTTATTGCCCGTTATGACCAAGCCGAGTGGCTGGCACCTTGGATCCAACGGTGGGATGCCACATGGATTCAAGATTGGATGCAAGGTTTAGGCATTGAATCTTATGTGGGGTCATCAGGGCGAATTTTCCCAATTGAAATGAAAGCTGCACCTTTGTTACGTGCTTGGCTTAAACGTTTAAGTGCAGCAGGGGTTGAATTTTTCTATCGACATCAGGTGAAAGCTCTACAAGATAAGAGTCTGAAACTGCATGATTTAAAACAAGATCAACT
Organism: Acinetobacter sp. CY05; assembly: GCF_059515805.1. Classification (NCBI taxonomy): domain Bacteria; kingdom Pseudomonadati; phylum Pseudomonadota; class Gammaproteobacteria; order Moraxellales; family Moraxellaceae; genus Acinetobacter; species Acinetobacter sp. CY05. The sequence continues at coordinate 114,283 of NZ_JCAKMW010000006.1, forward strand.
CCGTGTCGAAGAATTTGATGCGATTGTTTTAGCCTGTGGTGCGGTGTCATGGTCACAACTTGGCAGTGATGGAGCATGGCAAGAATGGCTCAGTCCAAACAGCATTGAACCCTTTCAGGCCAGCAATGCTGGGGTTGAATATCCGTGGTCTAAGTTTATGCAACCTGTTTTTGGTCAACCCTTAAAACGTGTTGAGGCATGGGTTAACCCTAGCGACAAAAGCACAGGGGATATTGTAATTAGCCATTATGGTTTAGAAAGTGGTTTGATCTATAAACAAGGTCGCGCGTTACGTGCCATGCTTAAAACTGGTTCAATGCAGCTGAATTTGGATCTAATGCCAGAGCTCAGTGTAGCGGAACTGGCGAAAAAGCTGCTCCCCAGTAAAAAGCAATCTCTTAGCAATGTTTGGCGTAAAGCCGGTCTAGACAATGCCAAAGCCAATCTAGTACGCGAATTGGTGGCTAAAACGCTTTGGCATGATGCTGAACAATTGGCCTATGCCATTAAACACTTAAGCCTAAATTTAACTGGCTTTCGTCCTATTGAAGAGGCGATCAGCTGCGCTGGAGGCGTGCGCCGTGAGGTACTGAATTCGCATTTGGCATTTCAGCAACAGCCGTATTTATTTGCTTGTGGTGAAATGCTAGATTGGGACGCACCCACTGGTGGCTATCTACTTACAGCTTGCTTTGCCACAGGCCGTGCTGCAGGCCAAGGTGTACACGCTTATTTGCATCAATAAGCTGTATTGCTTTGATGATATTGTGCTTGCCAGTGTTCTAATTGTTCATGCGCATGTAAAAAATCTCCAATCCCTTGCATTGGAATTTGCTGTTGGGTGAGCTGGGTTTGGCCGGAAATTTTATCGGCATATAGCTGATCTTGCTGCTCCCAATAGCGATACATAATGCCTTGAATATAACGGCCTTGCTCAGTTTTAAGGTGTAAATCTTTTAGCATCAGCAGCGCAGATTGAATATTGTCACGTTTACGCAATAAGGCAAAATCTTCACTTAAGCTGCCTGCTTGGCGCATCTGAATCAGTTCATCTTCAGTGGCATCACTCATGGCTGAAAAGCGTTGATCATAGTCGGTGAGGGTATTGAGATCATCGAGATCATCCGCGCTGAGCTCAAAGCTTTTTACATTTTGTGTGATGAGTTGTTGCATGACACTGTTTTGTGCCTTAGGGGGTTCTGGTTGTTCTTTACAGGCGGTTAGGTTGATGACTGTACCAAGTAACACCGGAATAATCAGGTACGCAATGTGCATCTTCAGTTCTCATTATTTTGGCTTAAGGCAATCTTGTAAAATGGTAGGCGAAGGTTTGGTAAGGGAAACAGATTTCCTCATGTGGCCGACGACCAGTATAGTCCAAGACAATTTTTTCAAATTGTTGTTTAAGTTGTTGTTGCTCATCCTGAGGCAAAGCAGCAATAAAGCTGGTGGAAAGTAGGCGTTTAGACACCACTTGTTCAACGCTACCTGTATGCTGCTGTGGAAATACTTTTAAGTTTACAATATCAAATAGATTTTGATTTTCAAAGACTTTTTCCCATTGGTCATCATGGTAACGTGGTGTATTCGCTTCTAAAGGGGCAATATGTTCTGCTAAAGCTTTGACCCAAGGTATGCGGCAATCACGCTGATTCCAAATTAAAGCCAAAGGTGCATTGGGTTTTAAAATACGTGCAATTTCTGCCAAAGAGGTAGGGTTGGCAAACCAATGAAAAGATTGTGCACAGATCACGGCATCTATACTTTGATCGGCTAAAGGTAAATCTTCACTTTTGGCTTGTATGCTCGAGATTTCAGGAAATTTTTGTCGCAATTGCGCTAGCATTTCAGCAATGGGTTCAACTGCGCTAATATGCGCAGTAATGTGCTGCAAATACGGTAAAAATTTACCAGTTCCTGCACCTAAATCGACAATATGGCTGTGGCTGCTTAAATTCAACTGTTGTAACAGCCAAGTGGTCATGGCATTGGGATAACTGGGTCGCACATTTTCATAAAGCACTGCTGCCACGCTAAATCCTTGTGCTGCGGCAGGATGCAATGATTGTGTCATATTTTGTGCTTTTTAATCTGATTGATATCTATAAAATAGCATTATTCATCGCGCTGACAAGTAGCTTTGCGGATTGTACCTTGGGAATAAAAATAAGCGCCTAACGCTTTGGGTTAACACATGGAAAAACAGATTATTTTTGAAGATCAGCATATACGCGTGATTTGGATGCCGGGTAGCTCTGAGCAATTGATCTTCTCGTTTGGTGATTTAATTACTCGAGCCAAAGGTAATAACATCAATGCTGAAAAGTCATTAGCCAAGTATCAATTTAATGTGATTGGTATTATGCCAAAAGAGCGTTCATGGTTTCCCGAGCAATCGATGCATGCCATGTTAGACGCAATTCGTCCGATTTTGGCCAAGTTTAAACAACATATCGCTTATGCAGGTTCTATGGGCGGTTATGCTGCCATTAAATATTCCAAAATGTTGGATTGCCAACGGGTTGTGGCTTTGGTGCCGCAGTACTCCATTGATCCACAGGATGTTGATGATCCGCGCTATAACATGTTCTTTCATCAAGAGAATAATCACAACATGCGTGTGCAGGCTGAAGATGTCTCCAGCACATGTGAATATCTGATTGTCTATGATCCCTATTGTGTTGAAGATCGTCGTCATTATGAAAAGCTCAAAGCCGTATTGCCCAATCTGCATACCCTAAAATTGCCTTTTACAGGCCATGATGCAATTGCGGTTTTGGCCAGCTCTGAGCTATTAAATGAGTTTTTAACTCATGAATTTGATGCCGAATTTTTCTATAAAAAAATGCGTCAAGTGAAAAAGAACAGTAAATTCTATTATCGTAAAGTCATTGAAAATTTACTGCCAAGGCATCGTTTTGCGTTGGGACGCATTTTAAAGAACAATCATTTAGCACTTGATCAGCAATTTTTTGACAGCAAACTCAAACAAAGTTTGGTACGTGAATTACTTAGTAATAAGCAAGTTAGTCAGCAAGATTTAGAAAAGCTCGGCATTAGCTTTAACTTGCCGCAAGAAAATCAAAATCATTTGCTTGATAGCTTTGGGCATGCCTTGGTATTTAATGTCATTAGTCAAAATATTGAAAGTTATACCTTTGATGCAATCGATTTAAACCATAAATTCTTAATTCCTATTTATGCGCAGCACAATGCCTTGGTTAGAATTTTGGTTAATGACGAGCCCTACTTAATTACCATGAATGATCGGCATATTATGAAGCTGTGTAAGATACAAGATCCTCTAGGTGTAGGCATGCATCCATTAATTTTAAAGAAATATAGTGATTACTATGTTTTAAGCTATAAACACTTGAATTTAAGTAGTAATGCCTTTGGTGCCACCGAATTTAGCGACAGCTTAAACGAGCACAGCCAGTTTGTGACCCAATTGGATTAAGCAGTAACTGTGCCATTTAAATTGGGACTATAGTCTAAAATTTAAGCACTTGCTTTTGTCTGCCAATGTCTTAAGATCAAATTGAGGTCATGAGCATGGCACATAAGGAGAGTGTAATGCCGCAGTGTATTTCAATGATGTGGGTGCTAGTGGTTGCTTGTAGTCCTAGTCTTGCCTTTGCAGAAAGTATCGCTGCAGCGGCATATATCACCATGGGCAGTGGTATTTTAGTGGTCATAGGACTTGCCGCTTATATCATTCGACAAATGCGTTATCTGATTCGTCAACATCACAATAAGCCTGCAGATTAAGCAGGCTTTTTAATGCTTGAATCTTAAGGCATAAATTGGCTTTAATAAGGCTCTCTCTTTGCCAAGGATAGCCCCATGCAGGCGGTATTTTTAGATTATCAATCTTTAGATCAACATGACCTAGATTTAACTGGGCTGGCTCAAGATTTTAGCCATTTAGCGTTATTTGCGGCAACCGATCCTGAGCAGGTGTTAGCGCGTATTCAACAAGCTGATGTCGTGATCAGCAACAAAGTGAAGATAGACGCAGAGATTTTAAAACAATGCCCACAGCTAAAACTGATTTTGATTTCTGCTACAGGCACTAATAATGTGGATTTAGCCCAAGCCAAAGCACAGGGTATTGTAGTATGTAATTGCCAAGCCTATGGCACAGCTGCCGTAGCGCAGCATACCTTAATGCTCATGCTTAATTTAGCCACTTCCTTTTTAAACTATGATCGTGCGGTACGGGCTGGAAAATGGCAACAGTCGCATCAATTTTGTTTACTGGATTTCCCTATTCTTGAGCTAGCAGGTAAAACTTTAGGTATTGTCGGTTATGGCGAGCTTGGTCAAGCGGTGGCGAAACTGGCCGAAGCATTTGGTATGCGCGTGTTGGTAGCACAATTACCGAATCGTCCACTACAACAACAGCGTGTGCCTTTGGCAGCGTTATTGACAGAAGTGGATTTTTTAACTTTACATTGCCCGTTAACTGATGAGACACGTGATTTGATTTCGAGTGAGGAACTTGAAGCGATGAAGTCATCGGCATTTTTAATTAACTGTGCGCGTGGTGGCATTGTTAATGAAGCTGCTTTAAAACAGGCATTGGTGAGTGGTCAAATTGCGGGTGCTGCAACTGACGTATTAACTGTTGAACCACCTGTTGCGGGCAATGTATTACTTGACCCGAGTATTCCAAATTTAATTATTACTCCACACAGTGCATGGGGCAGTGTTGATGCAAGACAGCGTATTGTGGAGCAAATGCGCGAAAACTTTGCTGCTTTTAAGGCCGGTCAGCCCATCCGCCAAGTCAATTAAGTTACGCCGTGCCCAGCACGGCTTTTTTAAGGGCTATTATTGGAAAAATAGTCATCTTCAATTTCGGCTGGAATTTGTTCAATAATAATGCGTGGTTCTCGGACATTGAGACGCGATAAATCCACTAACTGCGGAATATGAATGACGTTATGGGTAGATAAAGGCGCTAAATTGGCTGGGTGCTTTGCTATTTGCTTGTGTACCACTACGGCTTGTGCCTGCGGTATTTTTTGGGGTTGTGGCGCTTTAGGGGTAAGGGGTAAGCGAATCAAGTGTTGATTGACTGCTTGTAAATCTAGGCTGGGCTGTACTTGGGTTTGAGGGGCTGCAACTTGTGATGTATTAATGGGAGGCGCTAAAACGGTGGAAGATGGTAGTAATTTTTGTTTGGTTTTATACAGCAGCACCCGCATTAAATTGGGGTTATCGCCATAGCTAGGTTGCTGATATGCCATGTGGCTAGACGCAAAGCTTGGCGTTATAAGTGTGAGTGTGACCATACTCGTGAGAATCTGAGCTGCAAAGCGTAGTTTAAATATCATAGCCATTGATAAACGAAGAGCTTTTAAAATCACTGGAATTGTAAAGTTTTTAATAAAAATGTGATACAGATTTTAAAAATATTATTTTTAGTGATGTATATCTGTTTTATCCCTAAGCCAAAGCTCAGGGATAAAAGGATTTAGTTTATTGGCATTGCTTCAAAGCATCTTTATGGAAATGATTTTTAAGTGCCATAAAGTTAGCTTGTCTGTCTTGGTCGTAAAGATCAAATTTAGTGGCAGTACTGGTGCCATCTTTGGCAAAGACTGCTGAACCACCTGAAATTAAGCTATTGCCCGAGAATGACCATTGTTCTACGACTTTGCCGCCTTCCATAAAGCCAGTAAATTCAATCACGCAGTTGTCTTTGAGTTTGGTAAGTTTGGCTTTATTGTTTTTGGTATCAGGATAGACTTCGAGGTCTGTGACTTCTTGCAATACGCCAGCTTGCAGTTGTGGGATTTTTGGTGCAGAGGTACATGCAGTGATTGAAAGGCAAGTAAGACCTGTAAGTAGTAGCGTTTTTAGTTTCATAGCTCGGTTCTTGTTGGTTAGTTGTTAAGTTAAGTATAGGGAATTGAAATAAAAATGACTACTTCTTGTTAAGAACGCTATTTAACTTATATCGTACTCATTGGAGTAATAGAAGAAAAAGGCATGACACATTCTTTTTCTAATAAAATAGAACATAATTGATATAAAAATTGATTCGGGGAAAGATTAACAAATTCACTGACAACAGGTCTTAAAGTACCTTCTAGTAATTCATTTGCTTCATTAGGTCTATAACGTGCTACTGAGCCTAAATAAAACATACATAGTAATGTATATGCTAAATGTGGTAATTCAGGATTTTTTAAGTCAACATAATAACGATAACCTGTATTGGTTAAAATTGGAACAATATCAAATTTACAGTAATCTTTTAAAATATTTTGATAGATCGTATTAACATTATCTTTAGTAAAAGATTTTCTTCGCTTTGAACGATAAACTATTTTACCCTCACGCGGTAAGCCATTTATAAAGTATTTCTCTCGTTCATTTTTTAAAAACTTATTCATATCAACTTTAGTTTTTTGCTCATTAGATCTCTTTCATAAATCAAAAAATGATCTTCTTTTTGATTAATATTTGCACTCCATATTTCTTGACATTCGTGCATAATCTGCGGATGAAATACATCGATTCAAACAAGCTTTCTGATCCTCAGTTCAAGCGATACACGGGCATCTCATGGTCAACCTTCTATTTGATGGTTGTGCAATTGCAGAAGCATGTCCCTGCCAAAGGCAGACCACCCAAGTTAAGCCTGGAGGATCAGGTTCTGCTCTGTTTGAGCTATTGGCGGGAAAATACCGAACCTTATTTCACGTTGCGACGAGTTACGGGGTTTCAGAGCCCACAGCCTCAAGAATTGTCCGTCATGTTGAAGACTGCCTGATTCGG